>JAITPU010000028.1 GCA_031289235.1 Eubacteriales Family XIII. Incertae Sedis bacterium | reverse complement strand
TGCGCCTGCGGATCATTCTGGCCTGTCTCGAAAAAATCGGACTTTCGCAGGATGCCGCGGCCGTGCATCTGAAAGCAGCGGAACGTCTGGCGCTCGCGGGTGAGACGGGCAAGCGCGTTGAATTTCCGGGAGGATACAGGCTGCGGAGAGTTTATGGGATGCTGGAATTTTTTCGCGAAGAACCTGAAGAATCTGAGGCGGGTTACGCGCGGGAGAGCAGAAGCGTTTCGTTCTCCGACATTGAGGCGGCGGCGCTGGTTCGCGGGCGCGTCACGCTTGTCTGCGGCGGGGACGGCCGCGTTTTCAGATTTACCGCGGGCCTGATTGAGGCGGAACGCGGGGAAACGAAACCCACGCTGGGAAATGACGACGCCGGAGGAGGCGTGTGCAGCGCGGGACAGAGCGCGGAATGCGGCGCGGACACACTGGAACTGGATTTTGACAGTATAACGTCCGCCTACGACGGCGTTTCCGGACTCGTGATACGGCGGCGACAGGCGGGAGACTGGATTCGGCTTTCGGGAATGGCCGGCACGAAAAAATTGCAGGATTTTTTCGTGAACGCGAAAATCCGGCGGGAGCAAAGGGAGCGAATCCCTCTGTTGGCGTTGGGAAGCGAGATACTTTGGATCCCCGGCTACAGGAAAACGGGAAATTACCGGGCCGGCGGCGAAACGAAACGCGTCCTGACGCTGACGGTATCGGCGGAACCCGCCGCCTTGCCTGATGAAACAAGTCCCGCGCTGAATTTGAGCGGCAGTTCGGAAGCTTGACAGAGGCTTCCCCGCCTATGTTTGGATAGTAACTGAGAGGATCGCCATGCTTTTTGATTCGCACACACATTTGAATAATGAGACCTACACGACGCGGGAGCGGGAAGAATTGGCCGCCGCGATAGAAGCGTCGCCGGTATCTTATGTGGTGGATGTCGGATTTGATCTGGAAAGTTCCGCGCTGGCGCTTTCCCACGCGAAAAAATATCCCTGGTGCTGGGCCGCCGCGGGCTGCCATCCCCACAGCGTGAGAGAAATGGATGAGGACGCCCTTGCCATGCTGAAAAGTCTGGCAAAAAATGGAAAAGTCGTGGCGATTGGAGAGATCGGGCTGGATTATAACCGCGGCCGTTCGGACAGTGAACAGCAGCAATACTGGTTCAAGAAGCAGTTGCGGCTCGCGCTTGAAATGGGAAAGCCTATAATCGTACACGACAGGGAGGCCGGCGAAGACGTGCTGCGCATACTGAAAGAAGAAGGCGTTTTCAGCGAGCGGCGGATTTCGCGATTCCCGGAAAACCCGAAGACGCGGGCTAAGGACGCGAGATTGCTCCTGCACTGCTATTCCGGAGACGCGGAACAAGCCCTGCGCTATATAAAGCTGGGAGCCACTATTTCCATAGCCGGGCCGGTAACATATAAAAACGCGCGAAAAACAGTGGAAGTTGTGGAGGCTGCGCCCATAGAACATCTTCTCGTGGAAACAGACGCGCCCTATCTGACTCCCGAACCGCTGCGCGGCAGGCCGAACGCCTCTCCGTTCGTGGAGTATACGGCGAGGAAAGTGGCGGCAATCAAAGAGATCACGTATGAGGAGGCAGCGCGCGCCACCTGTGAAAACGCCAAACGATTTTTTGGGATAGAATGAAACGCCGTGGCTTGAATATCACATTGTGATATGATAAGATAATCTGATATTATTTACAGCAGCAAAATGATTTATTGCGCCGCAGAAGGGAGCAGTCACCGCGTTGAATAAGACAGTCAAAAATCTGGGGATATATATAATTATTTTTGCGGTCGTACTGGGAATCGCCTGGTTTTATCAGGAGGGAAACAGTGAAAAAGAACCTGAGGTTCTGACCTTCTCGGAACTGGCTTCGGAACTGAAAGCGGAAAGAGTCACAAATATCAAAATCGCCGGTGACACCATCACGGGAGTCTTGAACAGCGGCGAAAGGTTTGTGAGCTATTCGCCCAGCCTGATTGAGACAAGCTGGCTTGAGGAAACCTATATTTTCAAGCAGATGGAAGAAGGGAAAATCAGTGTTTTCGAAGGCGATGAGAAAAAAGCGCCTTCTCTTTTCTTCTCGCTTTTGCCTACTCTCCTTATGATGGGCATATTGATGTTTTTTCTTTTTGTCTTTATGAACCAAGGCGCCGGAGGAGGCGGCAAGATTATGTCCTTCGGCAGGAGCCGCGCGCGCCTGCATAAGGAAGACGAACTGCGCAAAGTTGTGTTTGCCGATGTCGCGGGGCTGGATGAAGAAAAAGAAGAGCTTATGGAAGTGGTGGATTTTTTAAAAAATCCGCCCAAATACAAAGACCTTGGCGCGAGGATCCCGAAAGGCATTCTGCTGATAGGTCCGCCGGGAACGGGCAAGACATATCTGTCCAAGGCCGCCGCGGGAGAGGCGGGCGTGCCGTTTTTCAGCATCAGCGGCTCCGATTTCGTGGAGATGTTTGTCGGCGTCGGCGCGTCGAGGGTGAGGGATCTTTTTGAACAGGCGAAAAAAAATTCACCCTGCATAATATTTATTGATGAGATCGACGCCGTTGGCAGGAAAAGAGGCGCGGGGCTGGGAGGCGGGCACGATGAGCGGGAACAAACGCTGAACCAGCTTTTGGTTGAAATGGATGGATTTGGAGAGAATTCGGGTATTATCATCCTCTCAGCGACGAACCGGCCCGATATTCTGGATCCGGCGCTTCTGCGGCCCGGCAGGTTCGACCGGCAGGTGGTCGTAGGCATTCCTGACATCAAGGGCAGGGAAGCCATATTCAGGGTGCATTCCAGAAACAAGCCGTTAGACGACGAAGTGGATCCAAAAGTGCTCGCGCGGAGGACGCCGGGCTTTACCCCCGCGGATATTGAAAACCTTCTGAATGAAGCGGCCCTGCTCACCGCGCGGAGAAACGGGCGCAAGATCCGTATGGACGAGATCGAAGCCGCCGTTACCAAGGTCATCGCGGGGCCGGAGAAGAGGAGCAAGGTTATCAGCGAAGAAGAGCGCAGGCTCACCGCCTGCCATGAAACCGGACACGCGATTGTGGCGCGGGCGCTGCCGAACACTGATCCCGTCCATCAGATAAGCATCATCCCGAGAGGGAGGGCCGGCGGCTTTACTATGATCCTGCCCAAAGAAGACAAGTATTATATGACTAAAACCAAGATGGAGGAGCAGGTAATACATCTTCTCGGGGGACGCGTGGCGGAGAAACTCACGCTTCACGACATCAGCACCGGCGCCAGCAACGACATCTCCCGCGCTACGGAAATCGCCAGGGAGATGGTGACCAAATACGGTTTCAGTGAGAAGCTTGGGCCTGTGAATTACAGTTCCGCGGACGAAGTGTTCCTTGGCAAGGATTTTTCCACAAGGAAAAATTATTCCGAAGAAATCGCGTCGGAGATAGACGGGGAGATCCGTTTCATAATCAGGGAGGCCTACGTCCGCGCGGAGAATATTCTGAAGGAAAACGCGGAAAAACTGCGCGTTATTTCCGACGCGCTCCTTGAGGTCGAAACGCTGGACGGCGAGCAGTTTGAACTGTTGTTCAGCGGCGGGATAACTCTGGAGGGATTGCTTGAGAAGATCCGCCACGAAGAAAGCCATATCCAGCGTAAGAACGCGAAGGAAGCCGAGGAGACTGAACTTATGCTGGCGGGGGACAGCGAAAGCGGCGAAGAAAACGACGCGGACAACGGCGGTAAAACGGAAAGCGCGGAAGACGGCGGCGGGGATCAGAAAGTGTGACGGGCCTTTAGTCCGCCTCCATTTATATTGGTTAATATGAAAGGAAACATCATATGGACAAACTTAAAGATCTTCAGCGGCGAAAGGCGGAAATCGCCCTTGGGGGAGGAGAGAAGAGGATCAAGGGCCAGCACGGACAGAACAAACTGACCGCCCGCGAACGCATGGCGATTTTATTCGACGAGGGCAGCTTTGTTGAACTTGACGTGTTCGTGTCACACAGATGCAATAATTTTGACATGGCGGCGAAAGGCGCGCCGGGAGACGGCGTGGTCACAGGCTACGGAACCGTAAACGGCAGGCTGACGTACGCTTATTCCCAAGATTTTACAGTTTTGGGAGGTTCTCTCGGAGAACAGCATGCGGAAAAAATCGTCAAAGTGCAGAATATGGCCTTGAAAACGGGAGCGCCCATTGTCGGACTCAACGATTCGGGCGGAGCGAGGATACAGGAGGGCGTGAACGCCCTGTCCGGCTTCGGCAAAATCTTCTATAACAACACGATTTCCTCCGGCGTTATCCCGCAGATTTCCGTTATCATGGGGCCTTGCGCTGGCGGAGCGGTGTATTCTCCCGCGATAACGGATTTCATATTCATGGTGGAGGGGACGAGCCGCATGTTCATCACCGGGCCGCAGGTCATAAAAACGGTGACGGGCGAGGATATTTCCGCTGAAGAACTCGGCGGCGCCATGACGCATAATTCCGTGAGCGGAGTCGCGCATTTCTCAGGGAAAAGCGACGAGGAGACTTTGAAATCGGTGCGGGATCTGCTCGGATACCTGCCGTCCAACAACTTGGAAACGGCGCCTGTCCGGGAAAGCGGGGACAGCGCAAACCGTATGATCCCTGAATTCAACAAAATCATACCGGACAATCCGGGCAAAGCCTACGATATTTACGAAGTGATAAAGAATCTGGCCGACAATGGCGTGATTTATGATGTCATGCCGCATTACGCGCGGAACATAGTGACCTGCTTTATCCGCTTGGACGGCGCGGTGGCCGGCGTCGTCGCGAACCAGCCGAATGTCTCCTCAGGCTGTCTTGATATCAACGCTTCCGATAAGGCCGCGAGATTCATACGGCGCTGCGATGCGTTCAATATCCCGCTTTTGACGCTTGTAGACGTGCCCGGCTTCCTGCCCGGCGTGGAACAGGAGACCGGCGGGATAATAAGGCATGGCGCTAAGATGCTCTACTCGTACTGCGAGGCCACGGTTCCCAAAGTGACCATGATCCTGCGGAAGGCTTACGGCGGCGCCTATATCGGCATGTGCAACAAGGAGTTGGGCGCGGATATAGTTTTTGCCTGGCCGTCGGCGCAGATAGCGGTCATGGGCGCTGAAGGCGCGGCTAACATTGTGTTTAAAAACGACATCAAACAGGCGGAAGATCCTATCGCGAAGCGGCGGGAAAAGGTCGTCGAATATGAAGAGAAGTTCAGCAACCCTTACCGAGCCGCGGAAATGGGCTATGTGGAGGATGTAATAGAGCCTGCCACCGCGAGACAGCGGATCATCAGCGCCTTTGACGCGCTCAGATCGAAGAGACAGTCGCTGCCTGCCAAGAAGCATGGCAATATTCCGTTGTAGGAGGGAGATACGAATCGTGAAAGAATTGTCATTGATGGAACGATTTGCCGATCCGGAGCTTATTCTCGGTCTGAGCGGCGCGGAAATGGCGCAGGGCGCGCTGACCACCACGCTCATGGGCATGTGTATTACCTTTGTCGTGCTGGCGCTGCTTTTGGGATTGATCGCCCTTCTCACGAAAATTATGGCCGGCGCGGGCGTTAAGCCCGAACCTGCGGCCGCCGGCGATGAAAACGCAGTGGACGACTCTGTTCTCATTGCCGTGATCACCGCTGCGATTGCCGAATATGAAGGCGAAAACGCGGTGAGGAGCGAGCTTTTTATCAGGAGGATAGACAGGACCGCCGGCATCGTCCCCGCGTGGGGGACGGCGGGGAATCGAGAGGCTATCGCCAGCAGAAAAATGTAAGGAACCGCGCGGAATTGAAGTTGATTTTGGGCGGCGCCCAATCCGAAAGAAAGGATTAAAAGATGAAAAAGTATAACATCGTTGTAAACGGTACGGCGTATACGGTGGACGTCGAAGAATTGGGAAGCGCCGGATCAGCGCAGGCGTCCGCGTCTGCGTCAGTTCAAGCTCCCGTTCCTGCGGCGTCCGCGCCTGCGTCAGTTCAGACTCCCACACCCGCGGGTTCAAACGCGGCTCCGTCGGCAGGCGCGCGCCGGATCGAGTGTCCGATGCCGGGAACCATTTTAGACGTCAAAGTCGTTCCGGGACAGGCCGTAAAAGGAGGCGATATTCTTTTGGTCCTTGAGGCGATGAAAATGGAAAACGAGATCACGGCTCCGGGCGACGGAACCGTGGATACCGTCCAGGTGACGAAGGGCGCTTCCGTAAGCGCGGGTGATTTGCTGCTCACGCTGAAATAAAGGCTCGCGAGAGAGGCCGCGGAAGAGGAAAAATATGTTATTGGCATTCGATGTCGGCAATACCAATATCGCGTTAGGCGTTTTCAGGGACGGCAAGCTGGTTCAGAACTGGAGAATGAACACGGACAACAACAAAAGCGCCGACGAATACGGTATGGTGGTCAATCAGCTTTTCGGCTACGAAGGTTTGAGCATCAGGGATGTAAAAGATGTGATCATTTCGACAGTGGTCCCTTCCATCCTTTACACGCTGCAGCATTTGTCCGTGAAATATTTCGGAAAGCGCGCGCTGGTCATCGGGCCGGATATCAGGACCGGTCTCACCGTGAAATACGATAATCCCGGACAGGTGGGTTCCGACCGGATCGTCAACACGGTGGCCGCGCTGACCAGATACGGAGGCCCGCTCATAGTCGTGGATATGGGAACGGCGACGACTTTTTGTGCTGCCACGGAAAAATGGGAATATCTGGGAGGCAGCATCGCTCCCGGATTGAAGATATCGTCAGACGCTCTTTTCGAAAAAACCGCCAAGCTCACACGCGTGGAACTGGAAGAACCGGGAAGGGTGATTTGCCGCAATACCGTTGAAAGTATGCAGTCCGGCCTCATATACGGTCATATGGGCATGATCGACTATATAATCGGACGTATGAAGAAAGAACTCCTTGAACACGGGCCTTTTGAGCGTCCTGTGCGCGTCGTGGCTACCGGAGGCATGTCCGGCCTGATTGAAAGCGGCGTGGAGTGCATCGACACTGTTGACAAACTCCTCACGCTGGAAGGCCTCCAGTATATATATGAAAAGAACAGAGCGGATGGGAAATGAACGGAAAGCCTTTGAGAATAGGCGATCTGCGATTGGAAAATCCCTTCCTGCTGGCGCCTATGGCGGGAGTGACAGACGCGCCGTTCAGAAGGATTTGCAAAGAATTCGGCGCGGCCATGGTCTTTTCGGAAATGATAAGCGGAAAAGGGCTGTGGTATCACAGCAAAAATACAGAACGCCTTCTCGCGACATATGAGGATGAAAAGCCGCTCGCCTATCAGATTTTCGGCTGCGAACCGGAAATCATAGCTTTCGCGGCCGGTTTTCTGAGTGACGGTGAAAACGCGGCGATAGACCTTAACATGGGCTGCCCGACGCCTAAGATAGTAAAAAACGGGGAAGGCGCAGCCCTTTTAAAAACGCCGGAGCTGGCCGGCAAACTGGCGGAAGCGGCGGTTTCCGCTTCAGTGAAGCCTGTGACGGCGAAGATACGCGTAGGTTGGGACGCGGGCAGCGTCAACGCCGTGGAAATGGCGAAAATCTTAGAAGGCGCGGGGGTAGCCGCCGTCACGGTCCATGGGCGCACCCGCGAGCAGTATTACAGCGGCAGGGCGGATTGGCGCGCCGTGAGGGATGTCAAGGCCGCCGTAAACATACCGGTCATCGGCAACGGGGACGTCATGTGTGGGGAGGATGCCATGAGAATGCTGCGTGAAACCGGCTGTGACTTCGTGATGATCGCGAGAGGCGCGCTGGGGAATCCATGGATATTCAGAGAAGCGGAGGCCCTCTGGCGGGACGGGACAAAACCGCCGCAGCCCGCGCCGGCCGAACGTTTGGAGATGGCCGCCCGGCATTTAGGCATGGTCGCGGCGGAAAAGGGGGAATACGCCGCTGTGAGAGAGATGCGCAAGCACGCGGCCTGGTATCTCAGAGGCGTGCGCGGCTCGGCGGGGCTGCGCGGAAGGCTGAACACGGCCGCGAGCGGGGAAGATTTCCGGCGGGAGCTGGCGGATTTTAGTATGTCGATGAAACGAGGAGAACGTCCATGAGCGAAGAAGTATTATTGACGCGAGAAGGATATGATAAAATTGTGGCGGAGCTTGAAGAGCTTACGACGGTAAGACGCAAGGAAGTGGCGGAGCGCATCAAGGAAGCCATTTCATACGGCGATATCTCCGAAAATTCGGAATACGATTCGGCAAAAAACGAGCAGGCGGCTCTGGAAGAGAGGATCAATAAGCTGGAAAACGTGATCCGGAAAGCCAGAATTATCGGCGAAGACGTGCTGGTAAAGGACCGGGTCGGCCTTGGGCTTACCGTGAAGACGAAAGAGCGGCGCAGCGGTGAAGTCGCGGAATTTACCATTGTAGGTTCTACGGAGGCGGATCCATTTGAGGGAAAAATTTCCAATGAGTCCTTGGTTGGCGCGGCCCTGCTCGGAAAACGGCTGGGCGACGTGATTGAGGTGCAGGTTCCGGACGGCGTCGCGGAATATGAGATCCTTGATATTTTCAGGTAGTTTTGAGGGTATTGCCGCCGGCCGTTAAACGCAGGCGCGGCGCGTGAACCGGAGCAGACGCCCCGCCCGGCGGGAAAATCCTGATCGCTCTGATTTTATCTTGGATAGCTTCGGCAGTATATCTGACAGCGGCGGGTGAGTTTTCATGCCCGAACAGACAGGAGCGTTTATCATGAACACGGAAGAAAAGAACAGGGCCGGCATTCCTGAGGAAACGGAAGAAATATCGGAAGAACGGCTGAATGAAATGCGGCTGATCCGCAGGGAAAAGCTCAGGAAATTGCAGGAGATGGGCAGGAATCCGTTCCTCGTCGAGACCTGGGATGTCAGCGCCTACAGCGCGGATATCAGAGAAGGTTTCGAAAAAATGGAGGGGAATAGAGTTTCCTGCGCGGGCAGGATTATGGCGAACCGCCATATGGGAAAGGCCTCGTTTATCGACATTCAGGACAAGCAGGGCAGGATACAGTGTTATGTGAGGCAGGACGTCATAACCCCTGAAGAATACGAAATCTTCCTTACTTACGATATCGGCGATATCATAGGCGTGGAGGGTAGCGTTTTTAAGACCCGGCACGGGGAAGTTTCCGTGCGCGCGGACAAGGTGGCGCTGCTGTCCAAGTCTCTGCAGATCCTTCCCAACAAATATCAGGGTCTGAAAGATACTGAGCTGCGCTATCGCCAGCGTTACGTTGACCTCATCGTGAACCCCGGAGTGCGCGATACTTTTATCATGAGGGCGAAGATAATCCATGAAATCAGGCGTTATCTTGAGGAAGAAAGAGGCTTTCTCGAGGTGGACACCCCGATTCTCACGCTGATCGCCGGAGGCGCCAACGCCCGGCCCTTTACCACGCATCACAATACCCTCGGCATTGATCTGAAGCTGCGAATTTCCAACGAGCTGTATCTCAAGCGCCTGACCGTGGGCGGGCTGGACCGCGTTTACGAAATGGGAAAGATGTTCAGGAACGAAGGGATGGACAAGAACCACAACCCCGAGTTCACATCCATGGAACTGTATCAGGCCTACGGCAATATGGAAACGATGATGGATATCACGGAAAACCTGATCGCCAATGCGGCGAAGGCGGCTACAAGCAGCATGATCATAGAATATCAGGGGAAGACCTTTGACCTTACGCCGCCGTGGCGGCGGCTTTCCATGCAGGAGGCGGTGAAAAAGTGGGCCGGAGAGGATTTTGACGTGATTGATTCCGATGAAAAAGCGCGCGAAGCGGCGAAGAGACATCATATCGAGGGTTACGAAAGCATGACGAGAGGGCATGTGATATGCGCTCTGTTTGAGGAATACTGCGAAGAATATTTAGACGGTCCGGTGTTCATCACGGGGCATCCTGTGGAAGTTTCGCCTCTTGCGAAACGGGATCCCGACGACCCGCGTATAACCAGAAGGTTCGAAGCCTATGTGAATTGCTGGGAGGTCGCCAACGCGTTTTCCGAGCTCAACGATCCCATAGACCAGTATCAGCGGTTCAGGGAACAGCAAGAACAATTGGAAAGCGGGGATGACGAAGCGCATCCGATGGATGAGGATTTTGTAAACGCGCTGGAGGTGGGGCTGCCGCCTACGGGCGGGTTGGGCGTAGGGATCGACAGGGTCATAATGCTGGTCACGAACGCCCCTTCCATCCGTGATATTATCCTGTTTCCCACTATGAAGCCGTTGGAAGAATGACGCCGCTTTGGATCCGGTATGCGGGAAAAGATCCCTCTGTTTAATTGTCGGAGTAATAATAATTTTATTTTATATATAAAGTTTAGAGGAGATACGTATGACGGGATTATGGAATGAATCTTTGAGCGGCATCCCGGGGCTGACTCCCGGACAGATCGTCATGTTCGCCATCGGCGGCGTTCTGATCTATTTAGCGGTCGCGAAGAAATATGAACCCATGCTGCTTTTGCCTATAGGCTTTGGCGCTGTCCTGGCGAATATACCCTTGTCTTCCGCCATCGGGGATGAAGGATTTTTGACGATCCTGTACCGCGCGGGCATTCAGACGGAGCTGTTTCCCGTGCTGATCTTTATCGCGGTAGGAGCCATGATCGACTTCAAACCCCTTATACAGAATCCTTTTATGCTGTTTTTCGGGGCGGCGGCTCAGTTTGGCATCTTCTTCACCATGATGTTCGCCATTTCCACCGGGCAGTTTGATCTGAAAGAGGCGGCCGCGATAGGCGTCATCGGCGCCGCTGACGGTCCTACGTCCATATACGTGGCCAGGGAGTTTGCCCCGAACTATCTGGGACCCATCTCCGTGGCGGCTTACTCGTATATGTCGCTGGTGCCTATCATCCAGCCGCCGGTAGTCAGACTGCTGACTACCAAGGAAGAACGGAAAATCCGTATGAAATATACTCAGACGGAAATACCCAGGATCATTGAGATTCTCTTTCCCATAGTCATCACCCTGATCGCGGGCATCATCGCTCCTATGAGCGTGGCCCTTGTCGGCGCGCTCATGTTCGGCAATCTGATTAAAGTTTGCGGCGTTCTGACGCGGCTTTCCGACGCGGCTCAGAATGAACTCGCGAATCTTGTCACCCTGCTGCTTGGAATTACCATCGGTTCGACAATGACCGCGGTGGCTTTTCTCAACCTCAACACCATAATGATAATAGGCATGGGGCTTGTCGCCTTCGTCTTTGATACGGCGGGCGGCGTGATTTTCGCGAAAATTCTCAACCTGTTCCTGAAAGAAAAAGTCAACCCGATGATCGGGGCGGCCGGCATTTCCGCGTTTCCGATGTCGGGGCGGGTAGTGCAGCGCATGGCGGCGGAAGAAGATCCGACAAATTTCATCCTCATGCAGGCCATGAGCGCCAACGTGGCCGGGCAGCTTGCTTCCGTGGTGGCCGGAAGCCTTATTCTGACGCTTGTGCCCGTGGTACTCGCCGCGATATAGGATCGGAGGGAATAAAATGAATATGGAATTGATTGCGGCCGGTCTTAAAATAAGCGCCCTTGGGCTTGGCGGGGTGTTTGCCGTGCTGATCCTGTTTTACGCCGCGACGAAAGTTATGCTCATGTTTTCGAAAATCTCAGCCGCTAAGCAGAAAGAAACAGCGCGGCGATAGCTTTGACTGGTTAAAATCCGACCCCGCCCAGCGAAACATAGCAATAATAGTAACGGTAAAACCGGTGTGTAGAAGGACTTTTTCCGGCAGTGATAGATATGCCCGCAAATATAAAAGAAAAACTGAATCAGATAAGGCAGGCGTCAGACGAAAACATCACAAGCTCATCCAAAGCGCTTCATTTGTTATTCATCATTTTGATGGGCTGTTTGGCGGGTTTTCTCGCTAAATACTTTGATATTTTGCAGTTTGAGCGCGTTTGGGGGATATACACAGGTAAAGTTTTTGAGGGCTTGGGACTGCTGGGAACAATATTTTCAGTTTGGGTATTTACCGCCACTTTAATCGCGGTGTACAGCCAGAATCCAATATCCGCGGGCGTACACGCTTTCTGTTATCTGTTCTTCCTGAACGTAACATATTTTATTTATGCGGCAAAGCACTACCATTCGTCCTATATGAGGCAGTTTATTTTTTGGACTGTATTCGCGGTCTTTGCTGTATTGTTAGGCGCGGTCATATGGTACGCGAGAGGTGGAAAATTGATTTCAAATATCCTTGCCGCCATGCCGATAGCCTTCTTCCTGGCCGAAGCCGCCCGCGCTTTCCTTCATATATTGAAAGCGATACAAGAAAACAGGATAATTTACGGCGCGGTTCCATACAGTGTTATCGTTGTGTTTTGTATTTTAGCGTCAGCCGCACTGGCCGTAGCGCTTCCGGAAACGGGCCTTCAAAGCCTTCGGACAGCCGCCATATCAATTATCGCCGCCCCGATCATGTATTTTATCGTCAACTTGCTTTGGATTATAGTCTATTATTTCTGCGCCTGAACATATCGCGGCAAACCGGCGCGGCCCGCGATGTTCAGCCGCCGGGAATACTGTTTCGTTCATCATTCTTACCGTACACTGTCGATCGAAATGAATACAGGAGGTTTTGGAATCATGAAAGGCTATACAGGCGATTCGATTAGAAACATTGCGTTGTTGGGGCACGGAGGATGCGGGAAGACCACGATACTGGAAGCCGCCTTGCTCGCTTCCGGCGCAATAAAAAGGCTGGGCAGGATAGAAGACGGGAATACGGTTTCCGACTATGACAAGATGGAGATCGAAAAAAGACACTCCATCGGCGCTTCCCTCGTACCGGTGGAGCGCGGCGGATTCAAAATCAATTTCATCGACACTCCGGGGTTTTTCGATTTCGTCGGAGATGTTCATTCCGCTCTGCGCGCCGTGGAAGCGGCGGTCATTGTGGTGGACGCCTCCGCGGGAGTGCAGGTGGGGACGGAAAAAGCCTGGAACAGCTGCAAGCAGCATAACACGCCGAAGTTTTTCCTGTTGAATAAGACCGACAAAGAAAACTCCGATGTGAATCGCGTGATCGCGGATCTGAAAGCAAAATTCGGAACTTCTGTCGTGACGCTTGACGATAAAGACGCGCTCAGCGAAATCGTCGCTGAAACCGACGAGGTCCTTTTGGATAAATTTTTCAGCGGCAAAGAGTTCACGGAAGAAGAATTCAATCGAGGCTTGTCCGGCGGCGTCGCGTCCGGCGATATCGTGCCCGTCGCGGCGTGCAGCGCGGTGAACGGCGACGGCGTCGATGAGTTTTTGGATATGCTGCTGGAATATGCGCCGGGTCCTTATTCTCACCCGCCTTATGAAGGAGCGGACGCCAAAGGCGAAATAGTCAGCCGTAAATGCGGCGAATCGGAAGCGGCGTCAGGTTTTGTGTTCAAGACTATAGCGGATCCCTTCGTCGGGAAGATTTCTCTGATAAAAGTGATATCGGGGAAACTCGTCCTTGGCGCCGAGATATACAACGCGGGCGCGGAAAAAACCGAAAAGCTGGGCTCCATGTTCTATCTGCGGGGCAAAACTCAGAGCGACGCGCCGAGCGTTCCGGCGGGCGACATAGCGGCGGCGTCCAAGCTGCAGTATACCCAAACGGGCGATACGCTTTGCGACAGGACGAAGGTCATTAAATATCCGCCCGTCGAATTTCCGGAGCCGTCTCTGTTTATGGCTGTTGAGCCAAAAGTCAAGGGCGAGGAGGAAAAAATCAACGCCGGGCTTCATAAGCTCATGGAGGAAGACCCTTCTTTCGTCGTGAAGCGCGACACGGAAACTCATCAGACGTTGCTTGGCGGGCAGGGGGAAATACAGATCAACATCGTCACCTCGAAGCTGAAAGAGAAGTTCGGAGTGAATGTCGCGCTGAAAGATCCCAAGGTTCCGTACCGGGAGACCATCAAGGGAAGTTCCGACGTACAGGGGAAACACAAGAAGCAGTCCGGCGGCGCCGGACAGTATGGCGACGTCCATATAAGGTTTTCGCCGTCTCAGGAGGAATTTGAGTTCTCCGAGGAACTGTTCGGCGGTTCCGTGCCCAGAAATTATGTTCCCGCCGTGGAAAAAGGACTCAGGGAATGCATGGACAAAGGCCCTCTGGCGGGCTGCAAGGTGGTGAACGTAAAGGCGGTTCTTTATGACGGCTCTTATCATGAGGTGGACTCGAACGAAATGGCGTTTAAGATCGCCGCGTCCTTAGCGTTTAAAAAGGGGATAGCGGAAGCGAAACCGATACTGTTGGAACCGGTCGTGCGTTTGGAGATTCTCGCGCCGGACGAATACATGGGCGACATCATGGGAGACATGAACAAAAGAAGGGGAAAAATTCTCGGCATGGAGCCGCAGGCGGGCGGCGGCCAGAAGGTGCTGGCGGAAGCGCCTCAGGCCGAAATTTTCAGGTACGCCGTCGCTTTGCGCTCAATAACGCAGGCTCGGGGCAGTTTCATCATGCGCTTTGATCGCTATGAGGAAATACCGGCTCATCTGGCGGAAAAGATAATCGCCGGGTATAAAACCGCTTCCGCTGCGGAATAAAGATTCCGGCGACTGAATGGCAAATCTTTATAACGATGAGATATAATTTTGAGAGCGCTTAACAAACGATATATGGACACTAAATATAGTATTTGATGCTTCAGTGCAACGCGATATATAGTGGCTATTGCGGCAAACTATCTATTCGCAAACACTCTCATAATTTTTAACGAAAGGAATCCGCAAGCGGCGATACATTTGCCGCCTTAGCGGAAATGGTGAGAAGCTATGCATATGGCGGACGCTCTTTTATCTCCGGCAGTCGGCGCCGCTATGTACGCTGTGAGCGCGGCGGCGGCCGCGTATTCTGTGGCGAAAATCAAAGAGGATGATCTTTGTGAAAAAAAGATTCCCGTTATGGCGGTGTCAGGCGCGTTGGTATTCGCGGGACAAATGATTAATTTTACGATCCCGGCGACCGGTTCGAGCGGGCATATCGGCGGCGGAATTTTGCTGGCGGGGCTGCTTGGCGCCTTTCCCGCGTTTATAGCCTTGATGACGACGCTGATAATTCAGTGCCTGTTTTTCGCCGACGGGGGCCTGCTTGCTTTGGGCTGCAACATATTCAACATGGCGGTCATTCCGTGCCTGCTCGTCTATCCTCTCCTGTTCAAGCCGATCGTGGCGAAAGGCTTGACGTACAGGCGGATTTCAGCCGCCGCCGTTATCTCCGCCGTGCTGGGTTTGCAGCTTGGAGCTTTTAGCGTCGTGCTCGAAACGCAGCTTTCAGGGATTACGGCTCTTCCGTTTTCGACCTTCGTGCTTCTGATGCAGCCGATCCATCTGGCGATCGGCGTCGTCGAAGGGATTGTAACCGCCGCAATCCTGTGCTTTGTATACAATATGCGCCCGGAAATTTTGGAAAGCGCTAACGCGGGGACGCGTATAGCGGACGGCGTTTCCATGAAAAAAATCCTGACCGTGTTGGCCTGCGTCGCGTTCATCACCGGCGGTCTGCTGTCGCTCTTCGCTTCCGCTTATCCCGACGGTTTGGAATGGGCTGTGGAAAAGACGGCGGGCGCGGCAAAAGCGGAGGTGAAAGGAAAGCTGTCTGAAAGCGCCGCGTCCATACAGGAAGCGTTGGCGTTTATGCCGGATTACGGCTATAAATCAGGAACAGAAGGCGAAGGGACGACAGTCGCCGGCGTCGTTGGCGGAGCTGTTACCTTTGCGCTGGCAGGCGCGGCGGGCTGCGTTATCTCAGCGATAAAAAAGACCCGAAAAACCTGAGCAGCGTTCTCGGACAGAACGGCGGCGGTTCCGGCCGCTCTTTCGCCGTTTGATAAATGAATGTCGGTATGCCGGATATGAAAAATAAAATATATGAACTCTATACGCTGGAACGGCTTTCACGCGACGATACCGTGATACACCGCCTGCATCCGATGGCGAAAATGCTGGCGGCGTTTGTTTTTATCACCGTTGTCGTTTCGTTTGACCGATATGCGTTCGGAAGGCTGATTCCGTATTCGTTTTATCCCGCCGTTCTCATGAATCTTGCCGGGATCCCGGGCGGTCTGCTTTTCAGACGATTTTTGATCGCCGCGCCTTTCTGCCTTTTCGCGGGGATCTCGAACGTCGTCTTCGACAGGGCCGTTGTTTTTACCGTGGCCGGCCTCGCTGTCAGTCAGGGCCTTATTTCTTTGTTCGTCATATTGTTTCGGGCCTGGCTCTGCGTTATGGCAGTGCTGATCCTCGTTTCCACAACTCCGTTCGCCGAGTTGTCCTCCCAGATGCGGAGATTGAAAATTCCGGGCGTTTTCGTCGTGGTATTTGAAATGACATACCGTTATATCGGCGTATTGGCGGAAGAGGTTTCTTCCATGTATACAGCGTATTTGTTGAGGAGCGTGAAGCGGAAAGGTATTGAGATGCGGCATATAGGCAGCTTCATGGGGCAGTTTCTGCTGCGCGGCTTAGACCGGGCGGAACGCGTCTATTCGGCCATGAAATGCCGCGGTTACAGCCTTCGCGGCTTCCTTCGGGAAAGCGAACCTCTCGTACGGAGCGACGTCGTGTTTCTGGGCGCCGTGTGTTTTTTTTGCGCGCTTTTTCGTGTTTTTTCAGTTGAAACCGCAGCGGAAATGATTGGAAGCCGGCTGTGATAATTGAAATCGAAGACCTTGCCGTGGTTTATCCTGACGGGACGAAGGCGATCGACGGAATCAGCCTTTCCGTCGAAAGAGGAGAGAGCGTCGCGTTGATCGGGGCGAACGGCGCGGGGAAAACATCGCTTCTGCTGGCGCTGGCAGGCGTATTGGAGGCGGCGGAAGGTGTAATAAAAATAGAGGGAGTAAAACTGGACGCGAAAACAGCGCGCCGGATAGGGCGCAGCGTCGGCTTGGTTTTTCAAAATCCGGACGATCAGTTGTTCATGCCGCGCGTATGTGACGATGTGGCTTTCGGACCGCTTAATTTCGGATTTTCGAAAGATGAGGCCAAGCGCCTGACGGATGAAACCCTGCGGCGATTGGGCATCGCTCATATCGGTGAGCGTTCCCCGCTGAAACTTTCGGGAGGCGAAAAGCGGATCGCCGCGATAGCCACCGTTTTGGTCATGCAGCCGCCGGTCATGCTGTTCGACGAACCCGCGGCCTTTCTCGACCCGAAGGCAAAACGGACGCTGATAGATTTGATGAATGGACTGTCGCCCGTGAAATGCGTCGCGACGCACGACCTCTCTTTTGCGTCGGCTGTTTGCGATCGCGTCATAATGCTGAAAAATGGAAAAGTTTTCGCCGACGGCAGCGTTGAATTGTTGGAGGACGCGGGGCTAATGGAGGCCTGCGGGCTTTGAGCGCCGCGCCCGCATGAAGCGCGTCAGCGGGGATTACAGCAACCCCCGCCGATTAACTAACTTGGAGAAGCGGCGGTTCTTTATATTTACTTTTGTGATTTAATTGATATAATGTATAATAAAGAAAGGGAAAATCAGATTAGAGGTTCACGGTTTTCCGGATTATTTGACGGCGTAAAAGTCGAGCAGGCGGGAGGGTAAGGTCGAATGAGTAAAGTGTTCAAAAGTGACTATTCTTCGGAAGCTGTCGCGGGATTTACACACCGTACGGCTATAGAGGAGGCCGCGCGCTGTCTGCTTTGCCATGACGCGCCGTGCAGCCAAGGCTGTCCCGCGGGAACAGATCCGGCAAAATTCATTCGCTCTATCCGTTTCAGAAACACTAAGGGTGCGGCCGAAACAATCCGTGAAAATAACGTGCTGGGAGGATCATGCGCGAGGATCTGCCCGTATGACAGGCTTTGTGAGGAAGAGTGCAGCCGGTGCGGCATCGACAGGCCGATCGAAATCGGCAGGCTGCAAAGGTACGCCGTCGAACAGGAAGAGGCGTTCGGGATGCGGACGCTGAAAGCTCCGGAAAGGACGAACGGCGTGAAGGTCGCCTGTATAGGCGCGGGTCCGGCTTCTCTTGCCTGCGCCGCGGAATTGGCTAAGGCGGGCTATCTGGTCACCATATTCGAAAAAGAGGAAAAAGCGGGAGGAATGCTGACATACGGCGTCCTACCCGCGAGACTTCCTCAGCGTGTGGTGGATCACGACGTCGCGATGACGGCCGGTCTCGGAATCAAATTTGAATTCGGCAAAAAAGTCGGCAGGGACGTGAGTTTGGATGATCTGAGAAAGAAAGGATTCAAAGCCTTCTTTGTCGGCGCCGGATTATGGCGCGCCAAGAGGCCCGACATCCCGGGATCCGATTTGAACGGAGTTTTTACCGCTGTCGATTTTCTGAAAAAAGCGAGAGAAGCAGGAGGTGTTCCCGAGATAAAGGGCAAGAGCGTCGTCGTCGTGGGCGGCGGCGATGTAGCCGTCGACAGCGCTGTGACCGCGAAGCTTGCCGGGGCGGAACAAGTCGTGATTTATTACAGGAGAACTTTGGAAGAAGCGCCCGCGAATATGGATGAAATCCGGTATGCGATTTCCATAGGAATCACTGTCGCGACGAACTTCGCTCCGTCTGAGATCAGCGGAACCGGCAGGGTGGAATACGTGTCGTTCAGAGGCAGGGACGGAAAATCCGAAGCGAAAGTCGCCGCGGACGCCGTCGTGTTCGCCATCGGGCAGGATCCCGAGGATATGAGTTGGCTGACCGGCGTTAAATTAACCGAAAAAGGTACTATCATGACGTCCCGCAACGGAACGACCGACGCTGAAGCTGTGTTCGCAGCCGGAGATATCGTGAACAACGGGAAAACGGCAGTGGAAGCGGTTGCGGCGGGAAAAGGCGCGGCTTTCGATATGATGTCGTTTCTCGGCAAATAAGGAAGGGGTGAGATAAAATGGCAGTAAAGAAAGATTTATCGATAAACTATCTGGGCTTGAAATGCGAAAACCCGTTCTTCCTTTCCTCATCTCCCGTCGGCAGCTGCTACGAAATGGTCGCAAAGAGTTTCGAAGCCGGATGGGGCGGGGTGTTTTACAAGACTGTCGGAATTTTTGTGGCGGACGAATGCTCGCCGAGATTTGACAATAACAGCAAAGAGGGGCTTCGCTGGGTCGGGTTTAAGAATATGGAACAGATTTCCGACAAACCGACGGAACTCAACTTTGAAAATATCGCGAGGCTGAAAAGAGATTATCCCGATAAGCTCATGGTCGCTTCTATAATGGGCAGCGACGACGATGAATGGAAAAAATTAGCAAAAATGGCGGAACAGGCGGGCGCCGATATGATAGAAGGCAACTTTTCCTGCCCTCAGATGAGCAACCACGCCATGGGTTCGGACGTGGGATCTTCGCCGGACTTGGTGCGGCGATACAGCAAAGCGGTGACGGAAGTTACTAAACTCCCGTTCATAGCTAAGATGACGCCGAACATCACCAGCATGGAAATTCCCGCGAGGGCGGCGGCCGAAGGCGGCGCAGCCGGCATTTCCGCTATAAACACTATCAAATCCATTACGAACATAGACCTTGAAAACCTTACGTCAATGCCTGTTGTCGACGGCAAGTCCTCAATATCCGGCTATTCCGGCGCGGCGGTGAAGCCCATCGCTCTCAGATTCATCGCTCAGATGGCAAAGGACGAAAAGCTGAAAGGTGTGGAGTTTTCCGGCATAGGCGGCGTCGAAACGTGGCAGGACGCGCTGGAATTCGTCTTATTGGGCGCGAGGAACATACAAGTAACCACGGGCATAATGCAGTACGGCTACCGCATAGTCGAGGATATGATCAGCGGGTTTTCCCACTTCATGGATGAAAAAGGCGTGAGTTCCGTGGACGAACTGGTCGGCGGGGCGCTGTCCAACATCATTCCGGCGGAAGATCTCAATCGTGATTTTAAGGTGCTGCCTTCATTCGACGAAGACAGGTGCATCGGTTGTGGAAGGTGCTACATCTCCTGCTATGACGGCGCTCACCAAGCCATTGATTGGGATGAGGAAAGAAGACGGCCCAAGCTCAACGACAATTGCGTGGGCTGCCACCTCTGTCTGAACGTATGCCCGGTGCAGGAATGCATATTGCCGGGAGAAATCAAGTTCAAGGAAGGCCGTAGAGCCGGCGATGTCGTCATAAAGCGTCATTACGAATAAAACTTCGCTTGTTGCGGAACCTGCGCCGCGCCTGACGAAAAATCCCTGCCCTTTTGTTCCGGTGTTTAGTTGGCGGAGCAATAAGCGCCGGGTCAATGCTATGGGCAAAAAGTAAAATTGAAATGCATGAAAGGCACAAAATGGGGAAAATTAAGGATTTAGTAAATGGTTTTTTAAATTTTTTAAAACGGAAAGATATAGAATTTTCGGATAAACGTTACCTTTACGACGCGCTTTCCTCAATGGCGCTTGGACTGTTCTCCTCTCTCATAATCGGGCTGATAATACGGACTGTCGGGGAGCAGGCGGCGATCCTTTTTGGGGACAACCTCGTATTCGCGTTTATGGCGGAAACAGGCGGTTTTATCATGAGCATGATGGGACCGGCCGTCGGAGCGGCGGTGGCCTTCGGTCTTAAAGCGCCGCCTTTGGTGATCTTCGCCAGCGTCGCGACAGGCGGCTTTGGAGCGTTGGCCGGCGGACCGGCGGGCGCTTTTCTCGCCGCGGCTGTCGGCGCGGAGTTCGGAAAGGCTGTTTCGAAGGAAACTAAGGTGGATATTATAGTCACGCCGGCGCTCACGGTCATCATGGGCTGTGTCGTGGCGAAGCTGTTCGGCCCCGCCTTAGACGCTCTGCTGAAAGAGTTTGGGCAGCTGATCATGAACGCGACGGAACTGAAGCCGTTTCTCATGGGCATTACCGTTTCCGTAATCGTAGGCCTGCTTTTAACCGCTCCGGTCTCCAGCGCCGCGATATGCATCATGATAGACCTCTCAGGTTTGGCGGCGGGCGCGGCCACTGTTGGGTGCTGCGCTCAGATGATAGGTTTCGCCGTGATCAGTTATAAGGCTAACGGCATAGGCGGCTCATTCGCGCAGGGCTTAGGCACTTCCATGCTGCAGGTTCCTAACATAATCCGCAAATCGTGGATATTGGTGCCCCCGACGCTGACAGCGGCGATTCTTGGGCCGCTATCTACTATTGTGTTCGGTATGACCAACATACCCGCCGGGGCGGGTATGGGATCGTCGGGACTCGTAGGGCAGATCGGAACCTTTACTTCGATGGGCTTTACCCCGTTCGTTCTGCTTTCCGTGCTTTTGCTCCATTTTGTGCTGCCTGCGGTTTTGGCGCTTCTTATAAACGCCGCGATGAAGCGGTTGAAAAAAATCGAAGACAAGGATTATTACTTGGAAGTATAGAGAAATTTTTGACCTTGAAGTTCAAAGGTATACATGTAAGCGAGCAGGAGGTCTCTGTCTTCCCCGGAGTAATATTGCGGGCATACGAGCGGAGCGCCCGCACGAAGCGCGTCGGCGCGGTTCCGGAAGAGATGGCAGTTGCATTACTGTCATTTCCATGGTAAAATAAAAGCCGCTGAAAGATCCTTTGTTTTCAGCGCCGCCGCAAAATACAAGCTGGTCTGCAAGGGAAATCAAAGCATGGAAATAGAGCTCAAATACGGCGTCAGCGCCGAGGCCGCCGCCCTTATTTGGGAGGACGAATATATCAGAAGCATAGAAGAAAAGGATTCGAGGGAAAGGATCTATATGAAGGCGGCGTATTTTGACACGGACGACCGCCGTCTGTTGCGCAGCGACGTCGCGTTTCGCGTCAGGATGGAAGGAAACAGGATCGTCGCGTCGCTGAAATGGAACGGTTCTGAAGTCGGCGGCCTGCACACCCGGGAAGAGATCAACGTCCCAATAGACGACGAAACGTGTTTTATACAGCCTGATCCGGCTATATTCAGGGAAAGCGGCGCGGGGAAAACATTGTTAGAGCTTTTGGAGGACAGTAAACTGCACAGCGTGTTCGAAACGAATTTTTTGCGGAGCAGGGTGCGCGTCGATACCGGCGGCTGCATCTGCGAGGTATCCGTAGACGAAGGGGAAATCGTGACAGATTTTGGAAATCTTCCGATACGCGAGTTGGAAATAGAGCTGTTTTCAGGTGAACAAGCCGCGCTTTTGCAGATAGGCGAAAAGCTTGCCGGACAGTATTCGCTTGCGCCGGAAAGCAGGACGAAATACGAGCGCGGATTGCAGCTTCTCAAAGAAAACGGCGCGTAAAATTTGTCGCTGTCATTTTTTAGCCGGCTAAAAGTTCACGGCCTGACGAAATAAATCCTCGACCTTTTTTAGTTGGTGGGGCGATAAAAATTGTGCGTAAAAGGACGCTGCGTGAGGCGTCTTTTTTAACATGGACGAACGGAGAAGGCTTTGAATAAAAAAAGTTTCCTTGAACAATTCATACTTTTCGACGATTTGCGCGGTGATGAAACCGTGCGTAAGGCGGCGACGATCTTCGAAGCCTTTGAAAATCAGAAAAACGTATCGCGTTTTGAAGCGGAATACTGCGGCGTGCAGAGGGCCTTGCTTGCCGCCGGAGACGAGTTGGCGGCGGCAAGCGGCGCGTTGTGGCAGAATTATATAGCCGCCTTGGTCGCCGCCAGTGAAAATCCGTTCAGCCTTTCCGCCGAACGCGGCAAAAAAGAACCGCGGTTGACGGCGCTGGCGGCTTTGGAGCTTCCTCTGATACGGAAAATTTGTTTGTGGAACTGGACGGCTGTCTCCGAATTTTTCGGCGGCCCGGCTTCCTGTGTCGCCGTGTGGAAAGGAAGTTCCGAAGTATCCGCGAAAAGAGCGCTGTTGCGGGATTGCCTTTTGATTGAGGACGGATCTGAGGCTGACGCTCTTTTTTCCTATTATGAGCGCTATGGAAGCGGCGTCATTGAAAAGTACGATGCTTTCGTATGGAACGGGAAATTGGACGGCGTCGCGCGCTATGACGCGGTTAGTTTCAGTCAGTTGATCGGATATGCGCCGCAAAAGGAAAAGATCATCGAAAATACCGCGTTTTTTGTAAACGGTCTGCCGTACAACAACATGCTGCTTTACGGCGACCGGGGCACGGGAAAATCTTCCTGCGTAAAAGCTCTGCTCACCGCGTTTAAAGAGCGAAATTTGAAGTTGGTCTCGCTGCCGCGAGATGAAATCGGCGACCTGCCGTCGCTCACGGCTGCGCTTTCAGAGCGCGGATGTAAGTTCGTCGTGTTTATCGACGATCTTTCGTTTGAGGAAAATGAGCGCGGTTATAAGGCGTTTAAATCGGCGCTGGAAGGAAGCGTTCGCGGGCAGGCGGACAATGTGCTTATTTGCGCGACGTCGAATCGCAGGAATATCATAAGGGAAGTGTGGAAGGAACGGGAAGGGCAGGACGATATAAATCTTAACGACGGGATTCAGGAAAAGCGTTCTCTCGCGGATCGTTTCGGCCTGACCGTGACGTTCGGCGCGCCTGACAAACAGGCGTATCTGGAAATCGTTCGCGGTCTCGCGGGGCGGGAAGGCTTAAAGAGCGCGGACAAGCTCGAAGCCGAGGCGCTCGTCTGGGCGACCCGTCAGGGCGGCAGGTCTGGGCGTACCGCGCGGCAGTTTATCAATTACGTGAAAGGGAAAACAGCAAGTGAGGCAATTCTTTAAAAACCCTTCGGCGATTATCCTTATTGTCATTATGGCGGCGATGTCGATTTTAAACGGGCGTTTTTCAAATCCGGGAGACTGGTTTTTTAATACTCTGCTCATCATACCGGGCGTATTCATCGGGCTGGCTTTCCACGAATTCGCGCACGCGGGAGTGGCGAGTCTGCTTGGGGATTCTACTCCGAAGCTGCAGGGCCGGGTCACGATCAATCCTTTCGCTCATATAGATCCCGTCGGGCTGATTGCGCTGGTCTTCATCGGTTTCGGCTGGGGAAAGGCTGTGCAAATCAATCCGGAGAATTTCTCTCACACGCGGAGGGACAGTTTTTTCGTGTCCATAGCGGGGATCGTCATGAATTTCATCCTCGCGTTTATATTCACCGGCCTTCTGAAAGTTTTGCGGGATCAACTCTTTTTGACGTCCGATATGGGAAATATCGCGTTTACGATAGTTTGGAACGTGATATTGATCAATCTGGTGCTGATGGTGTTTAACCTGCTGCCCGTGCCGCCGCTGGACGGCTTCAATATAGTGACGGAAATATTCGATCTCCGGCATAAAAAAAT
The DNA here is from genome assembly GCA_031289235.1 of Eubacteriales Family XIII. Incertae Sedis bacterium. Taxonomy (GTDB): domain Bacteria; phylum Bacillota; class Clostridia; order Peptostreptococcales; family Anaerovoracaceae; genus JAITPU01. The sequence goes on along the minus strand of JAITPU010000028.1, from coordinate 9,340 downwards.
CTGGTACAGAATATACGATCTTGGATTCCCGATCCTGATGGCGCTGATCATATTCGGCGTTACGGGAAGGATACTGGAACCCGCCGTGAATACGATTTTCAATTTTATATACTGGGTTTGGTTTTCGGTATTATAATAGTCTTATGAGCGCGCGGCGTCCGCGCGAATCAGGTCAGCGCGGTTCAGGAGGGGACGACAAAGGTTCCCCGCCGATGTTTGAATAGTAAGCAATATATTTTTTTGATGAAAGGAAGGAAAGGATTGTTTACGCGAGCGGCAGTTCATTTGCCGTGTCAGCGGAAATGGTGAGGGTATGAATTTTGAAAAATTGACGCGAAACGCGCAGGAAGCTATGTCTGAAAGTCAAAATATCGCAATCGGCGAGGGACATCAGCAGGTTGATGTGGAACATCTGCACCTTGCGTTGCTGAGACAGCGTGACGGCCTTATTCTCAAGCTGCTTTCCCTTATGGGAGTAAACGGCGGCAAGATGGCGGAGGAACTTGAGGCGGAGATAGATAAGCTGCCGAAGGTACAGAACGTCGATGATGACCTGTATGTCACGCGGCGGCTGAATCAGGTGCTGGCCGCGGCGGAAAAGAAAGCGTCGGGATTTAAGGATGAATACATAAGCGTCGAACATATTTATCTGGCGCTGCTTGAGGAGAAAAATAGCGCGTCCGCGCGCATACTCAAGAAGCACAATGTCGCGGAGGAGGCTTTTCTGCGGGCTTTGGGCGGTGTGCGTGGAAATCAGCGGGTAACCAGCCAAAATCCCGAGGATAACTACGACGCGCTGAACAAGTACGGCCGCGACTTGGTACAGCTTGCCCGCGAAGGCAAGATTGATCCGGTCATCGGACGGGACGCGGAAATAAGGCATACTGTCCGCATTCTTTCCCGGCGGACGAAGAACAACCCCGTGCTCATAGGCGAGCCGGGCGTCGGCAAGACCGCGGTGGTGGAAGGGCTGGCGCAGCGTATACTCAACGGCGATGTTCCCGAGGGCCTGAAGGATAAGACCGTCTACGCGCTTGATATGGGCGCGCTCATCGCGGGCGCGAAATTCAGAGGCGAGTTTGAGGAACGGCTGAAATCCGTGCTGAACGAGATCGAAAAATCAGACGGGCGGATCATTTTGTTCATAGACGAACTGCATAACATCGTGGGCGCGGGCAGGGCGGAGGGTTCGATGGACGCGGGCAACCTGCTGAAACCCAAATTGGCCCGAGGGGAACTTCATTGCATAGGAGCGACGACTCTGGACGAATACCGCAGGTATATCGAAAAGGACGCGGCGTTGGAGCGGCGGTTCCAGAAGATTGTCGTAGATCAACCTACGGTGACGGACACGGTTTCTATTTTGCGCGGCCTGAAAGAGCGGTTTGAAATACATCACGGCGTGCGCATCACCGACAGCGCCATCATCGCCTGCGCTACTTTGTCCGAACGCTATATAAGCGATCGCTTCCTGCCGGATAAGGCGATTGACCTGATGGACGAGGCCGCCTCGAAGATCCGCACGGAAATAGACAGCCTGCCCGCCGAACTCGACGAGAGCGCGCGGAAGATCATGCAGCTTGAGATAGAGAAGCAGGCTCTCGCCAAGGAAACGGACGACGCGTCTAAGGTGAGGCTTGAAAATATAGAGAAGGAACTGTCGGAACTGAAAGCGATCAACGACGGTATGCGCGCCCAGTGGGAAAACGAAAAGAAAGCCATCACGGAGATAAAAGGCGCGAAGCTGCGGATTGAGGAAGTCAGGCGGCAGATTGAAGAAGCGGAACGCAGGTACGATCTGGAAACTTTGGCGCAGTTGAAGTACGGCGTGTTGCTGGAACTGGAAAAAAAGCTGGCGGAAGAAGAAAAAAAAGCCGCGGAGGCCGGCGGAAGGCGGCTCTTGAAAGAAGAGGTCACGGAAGAAGAAATCGCGGAAGTGGTTTCACAATGGACCGGGATCCCCATGAGCAGATTGGTCGAGTCGGAACGTGAAAAATTGGTGCGGCTTCCCGAAATCCTGCACAGGCGCGTAGTCGGGCAGGACGAAGCGGTGACCGCGGTTTCTGAAGCGGTGCTGCGCGCCAGAGCGGGATTAAAAGACGACAGGCGGCCGATAGGTTCGTTCATCTTCCTCGGTCCCACGGGCGTGGGAAAGACGGAGTTGGCCAAAGCTTTGTCGGAGGCTCTGTTTGATACTGAAAAAAACATGATACGCGTCGACATGTCGGAATATATGGAGAAACACTCGGTATCGCGGTTGGTGGGAGCGCCTCCGGGCTATGTCGGCTATGACGAGGGCGGACAGCTGACCGAAGCCGTGAGAAGAAGGCCTTACAGCGTTATCCTCTTCGACGAGATCGAAAAAGCTCATCCCGACGTGTTCAACATCCTGCTGCAGATGCTGGATGACGGACGGCTTACGGACAATCAGGGAAGGACGGTAGATTTCAAAAACACCATCGTGATCATGACCTCGAACATAGGCAGCGCGTATCTTATCGAAAATATTTCCAAGGACGGCGTTATCAGCAACGAGACGCGGGACGCGGTGGAAGCGGAGATGAAGCGCTGTTTTCGCCCGGAATTTCTGAATCGTATCGACGATATAGTGATGTTTTCACCGCTTAGCATAGATGATCTCGTGAAGATCATAGACATCGCCATGGCAGACATCGGAAAACGGCTCGCGGAACGGAACATCACCGTGACTTTCACGGACGAAAGCAGAAGGTTTATAGCGAAGGAAACCTATTCGCCGACCTATGGCGCGAGGCCCGTCAAACGATATCTGCAAAAGCACATCGAAACGGAAATCGCAACGAAGCTCATTCGCGGCGAAATAAAGGACGGCGACGAGGTCACCGTGAAAATCAGAGAGAATAACGTTGCCATTCAAAGTTAGACGTTGGTAGCGGCGGCTGCGGAGTTTTCCGCTTGGCGCAATCTTACTGTTTACTTAGTAATTCAACTGAACACTGAAACAAGGGGTCGAGAAAGGCGATACAGGGCATGGGAAAATCATTGGCGTATAAAATATTAGAAAATCATCTGATAGAAGGGGAACTTTCGCCCGGCGGGGAAATAACGATCAAAATTGATCAGACCCTGACGCAGGACTCCACGGGAACCATGGTCTATCTGCAACTGGAAGCGATGGACGCAGACTTCGTGAAAACCGACTTGTCGGTGGCGTATATTGATCATAACACTTTACAGACGGGATTTGAAAACGCTGACGACCATGCGTTTATAGAAAGCGTGGCGAAACGGCATGGCGTGCTGTTTTCTAAACCGGGAAACGGCATATGCCATCAGCTGCATCTGGAAAACTACGGAGCGCCGGGGAAAACCCTTCTTGGCTCTGACAGTCATACGCCGACGGGAGGCGGCATAGGCATGATCGCTATCGGCGCGGGCGGGCTGGATGTGGCCGTCGCCATGGCGAGCGGCGTTTACAGGCTGACGGTCCCTAAAGTCGTCAATGTGGAGCTTTCCGGCAGTCTCAGGCCGTGGGTATCGGCAAAGGACGTGATTCTTTATGTGCTTAAGCGGCTCAAGGTGAAAGGCGGAGTCGGGAAAATCGTGGAATATACCGGGGAGGGCGCGGCGTCTCTTTCAGTGACGGAAAGAGCCACAATCGCGAATATGGGCGCGGAACTGGGCGCTACGACATCCATATTCCCGAGCGATGAAAATACGCGTCTCTATCTCGCGTCCCAGAGCAGGGAAAGTGACTACGCGCCTTTTGCCGCCGACGCCGACGCGGTTTACAATCAGATTTTAAAGGTGAATCTTTCCGAGTTGACGCCGCTGGCGGCTATGCCGCACAGTCCTGACAACGTGGACAGCGTTTCGAATATCGGGGAGATACATGTGGATCAGGTGGCCATCGGAAGCTGCACGAATTCGTCCTACGAGGATTTGATGAAGGTAGCGGAAATATTGAAGGGCAACAGAGTCCATCCGGACGTCAGTCTCGTGATTTCCCCGGGATCAAGCAGGATTCTCAGCAAACTGGCGTCGAACGGCGCGTTGGCGGACCTCATAGACGCGGGAGCGCGCATCATCGAAAACGCCTGCGGGCCGTGTATAGGCATGGGACAGTCGCCGAGATCGGGCGCGGTTTCTTTGCGCACGTTTAACCGGAACTTCAAAGGCAGGAGCGGAACTCTTGACGCGGGCGTTTACCTCGTAAGTCCGGAAACAGCGGCGATTTCAGCGGTGCGCGGTGTCCTGACCGACGGCATGAAAACCGGACGGCCGCTTTCCGCCGCGCCGCCTGAAAGTTTCCCGCCGCGCGACAGTTTCATCGTATATCCCGCCGGCGCGAATAAGAAAAATACTCCCGTCGCGATGGGTCCCAATATCAAGCCGTTCCCGCGGAACACGAGGCTTGAAGACGAGGCGGCGGGGACTGTTGTGCTGCTTGCGGGGGACAACGTCACTACCGACGACATCATGCCTTCCGATTCAAGATTGCTCCCGTACCGTTCCAACATACCCTATCTCGCGGACTTTTGTTTTGAGAAAACAGACGCGGAATTCGCCAAAAAATGCAAGGCGGCGAACGGAAGTGTTATAATCGCCGGAGAGAATTATGGGCAGGGTTCCAGCCGGGAACACGCGGCGCTGGCACCCTTATATCTGGGAGTCAAATTTGTCCTGGCAAAATCGTTCGCGCGCATACACCGCTCCAATCTCATCAACAGCGGCATCATACCGCTGTTGTTTGAAAATCCTGCCGACTACGGCGATGTGCAGCTGGGAGAAAGGCTCGTGATCAGGGATGCGCGCGAACAGATTCTAAACCCCACCGTCGTGATACATTCTCCGGAAAGGGAAAACACGCGGCGGGCGCTGTCTGATTTATCCGAATACGAACGGCAGATAATTCTCGCCGGCGGGAAAATAAATCTGATGAGGAATAACGGATGAGGAGAAAAACAGCGTGACAGTTTTTAAATCGGAACAAAGCGCGGCCGCCGGGCTGCCGCTTTCCGGCAGCCTGTTTCTGAAGCTGCGGGAGGATATTTTAAAAGAGGATTTGAAACGCGGCGAAAAGCTGACGGAACAGCGGATCTGCGACGAATACCGTGTGAGCAGGACCCCTGTGCGCGAAGCGCTTAAACAACTGGAAACAGAAGGCCTCATAGAAGTCATCCCCAACAGGGGCGCGCATGTGGTGGGATTTTCAAAACAGGATATGGAAGACCTCTTCGTCCTGCGGAAGCTTTATGAGCTGCAGGCGGTGCGCTGGGCTGTCGCGCGCATCACGAAAGAGGAAATGGAAAAACTGGAAGAGACTTTCGATTTTATGGAATTTTATACGCGGAAGAACGACCGCAAAAAAATGAGAGATATCAACAACAGGTTTCATCAGATCATCTACGGCGCTTCGCGAAACCGCACGCTGCAGCAGGCGCTGTCGTCTTATCAGGCTTATATGAAGTACAGCAGTCAAAACGCGCCTTACGAGGAAGAACATTTGCAGACGGTATTCGATGAGCATAAAAAAATTTACGAGGCTTTTCTCGCTGACGACGCCGGCGCGGGAGCGGAGGCTATGGGTCGGCATATAGATAATTCGTTCAGGCGCGCGTCGGCGGAACACGCTTAAGGCCGCGTTAAAGCTGCTCCGATAATAGACATTGCGCGTCGCGACGGTCTTTTTTCCGTTGTGCAATATTTTTTTTTGCAGAGCGACAAAAAAGAAAACAGGGAAAGCCATCCCTGTTTTCTTCGTGTTCGGAATTATAAGCGGCGAATCGCCGTCAGAGCTAAAATTTTATATTTCTCAGGTCGGGGCCGGTGAGCTTGATGGGTTTGCATTTTACGAACTTGCCGGCGCCTTTGCTTCCGAGGAATTCGCCGTCTTTATAAACCAGACTGCCGCGGCTGTAGGTAGCGATGGGATAGCCTTTAAGTTCGACGCCTTCCCATATGGTATGGTCGTTGTTGCCGTGCATGAATTCGTTCTTGATTGTGAAGTTCTTTTTGGGGTCGTATATGACGATATCCGCGTCGGCTCCAGCCTGTAAAACGCCTTTCTGAGGCGCGCAGCCGAAAATTTTAGCGACGTTGGTGGCGCAGAGTTCCACAGCCTTATTGAAAGTGATCCTGCCTTTATTGGCTTCGGAAAGCATGTAAGGATACATGTTTTCGATGCCCGCGCAACCGTTTGGGATTTTGCTGAAATCGTCAATGCCCCAATCCTTTTCATTCTGCTGGAACGGACAGTGGTCCGTGGCTATGGTAGATATATCTCCGCGTTTGACGCCCGACCACAGGGCCTCTCTGGATTCTCTGCCCTTGACAGGCGGGGAACACACCCAATTCCTGCCGTCTTCACGCTTATAGACGTCACTGGTAAAGTAGAGATAATGCGGGCAGGTCTCCGCGAAAATGGGATAACCTTCGTCGCGCGCCTTCGTTACGGCGTCCATGCCCTGCTTATTGGCGAGGTGAACGATGTAGAGCGGCGCGTTCAGGCTCTTAGCCCACTGGATAGCCCTTTCGTCGGCCTCGGCTTCGACGAATTCGGATCTGGATAAATAGTGATACCACGCCGAGGTTTTGCCTTCCGAGAGGAAACGGCGGGTTAACATGTTCACCATTTCGTTGTTCTCCGCGTGAACCGCGATTAAGGCGCCGGCTTTCTTGGATTTTTCCAACACCTGATAGAATACGCCGTCGGTCACGCCGAAATCGTATACCATGAATACCTTGAAACTGGGTACTCCGTATTTGACCGAATCGTCGATTGTGTCTAAGAGGCCGTCTGAAACATCTTTGACGCCTACATGAAACGCGTAGTCGACGACAGCCTGCGGTTCGCATATGGCTTGCCGGCGTTTGACCGCGTCTACCATGCTCTCGCCGAAGTCCTGCAGGACGAAATCAAACACGGTGGTGGTACCGCCGCAGGCGGCGGCGCGGGTTCCGGCTTCATAATCGTCCGCCGAAATCGTTCCTCCGAAAGGCATGGCCAAATGGGTATGAGCGTCAATGGCGCCGGGCAATACCAGCTTATCTGCGGCGTCAACCGTTTCAGCGCCCGCTTCAGGTTTGATATTGACGCCGATAGCGGCGATTTTTCCGTTTTTCACGGCGATATCCGCTTTGAAAGCCGCGTCGGCGGTAACGATTTTACCGCCCTTGATCAATAGATCCATAATACGCCTCCCGTCAATTTATCTTTGCTTTTCAGCCTGAAGAGTTCACGGATTTACTTGATATCGCGTTCTTTCATTATTCGGTTATAGCGGATTCTTCTTTGTCGCTGAGGAAAGAACGGGTTTCGCTCTTCATCAGGAGTACATACACGATCAGACCGATGATGAAGCCGATGATATATCCATTAGCGGCGATCCATGAGAACGTTGGTTTCCCGGACAGAACTGTAGAGCCGAGCGTCGGAAGAATGAAACCGGCCACCCATGCGATGATAGCTCTCAGATTCCAGCCGCCCTGATACCAGTACCTGCTTTCGCTCCGATACAGCGCCGACACTTCCAAGTTACTCTTTTTGACGATATAGTAGTCAGCTATGAAGATGGCTGCGATTGGAGCGAGGATACCGCCGTACACGTTGAGCCAATCGAAGATGTAAGCGCCGGCGCTGCCGAAGATCCACCAGGGCCGGTATAGAATGGCGATGATGCAGCTGATTATTACGCCGGCGGAATAATTGATCCGTTTTGGCGATATGTTCGAAAATCCGTTGGCCGGAGCGACCACGTTGGCCGCGATGTTGGTCGTTATGGTTGCGATGACGACGCCGAGCCCGACGACAAATGTAATTACGGGATTTCCTATTAAAGGAAGTACTGCGGTCGGGTCGAAAATAGCTTCGCCTAAAGCGATTTTGGTCGATTGGGCGAAGAACGCGCCGATGAAAGCGCATGCGGCCATAGTGACGGGCATTCCGTAGATCTGTCCCCGGAACTGAGCTTTTTGGCTGACTGCGTATCTTGAAAAGTCCGGAATGTTAAGAGCCATGGTGGCCCAGAACGCTATGTTCGCGGTGAGGCCCGCCAAGAAGATATACGCGAATCCGCCGTTTGAATCAATCTGCGCGTAATCAGTATTGGCTTGAATTATATCGCTGAAACTTGCGTTGACGCTGGAAGCGAGCAGTATCGACCAGATAAACAGCGCTATGGTAAGTATGATGAGGACAGGCGCGCCGATAGCCTCGAGAAGCCGAATGGCGTTGGGGCCGCGTGCCGCGATGAGGCATACGATGGCGAGGAAAATAAAGAACCCGATAAAGGGCGCTTTCGAGGATTGCTGGAACGAAGGCGCAAACGAGGCGATTATCGATACGATCGCCGCGCCACCGATCCATGATTGAATCGCGTTCCACCCGCAGGCGGTGATAGCTCTGGAAAGGGAGGGGATGTGAGCCCCGACGACGCCGAAAGTCATCCTCGCGAATACTGGAAACGGAATACCGTATTTCGTCCCGGCGTGAGAGTTCAATTGGATCGGGATGAGGATGATGACATTTCCCAGCGCGACGTTCAATACGGCCAGCCACGGCGAAAGACCCAGAACCACCAGCGACGAAGCCATAGTGAACGACGGGATGCAGATCGACATACCGATCCACAGCGACGCGATGTGGTAGGTCGACCAATTCCTTTGTGAAAACGACGTCGGAGCCAAGTCAACATTGTAGTATAACGAGTCGACTAATTCGGCGCGCGCCTCGCTTGTCAGTTCATAAAGACCGGCACGTTTTTTTTGCGTGTACTTTGCCATATGATCCCTCCTGTTTTCTGCAAACAACAGCAAATAGATTCGCGGATAATTCGGCCGAAAAGCCCTGTAAACAGGTTTTTCGGGCGCTTCACGCCTGCCGCCTGAATTGTAAGTATGCTTTTATAAGCAATTTCTGAATTATCCGATTTTAATCATTATACAGCAAAATCACTGAAATGTAATAAAGTTTTAAAATATTGATGGTGTCAACTAAATAATGTTTTTGTATAAAAAGAGCCATTGACCCAAAATTTAGCGTAAAGAGCCATAGTCAGGTCAACCATTTGCAGAGAGCGCGAAACAACACAAGTTTTCCTTCTGAACCGTGCAAACCAATGTCGCTGTCTAAAGTTGTTGCGCTCAATGCCGTGCGTTTCCGCTTTGGTCTGAATCAAAAGCTCCGGCGGTATGAGTTCGGCGTAGGCTTTCCAGTGGTCTGAAAAGTAAATGTTTATGTTCCATCGCTTGAGCCGGTCAAGCATTTTTCTGAGGGTTCCGCTATCACGACCGCCGCATTCCCAGTCGATGAGCTGACCGGTAGTGCGACAATAAGCCTTCCATATCCGGAGCTTGTTTT
>JAITPU010000076.1 GCA_031289235.1 Eubacteriales Family XIII. Incertae Sedis bacterium | reverse complement strand
CAGCGAGAGTATCAGCGTAGATTTGACCGAGTTATTCATGATTGATTCACCATTGTTTTTTTACAACTCCTATACTATAATGTTAATTATCATTCCGGTGCTGAATATAGCAATTTGCGCGGTCAAACGGCAGCTTCGCCGCAGCGTGCACCTCTTTCGGGACAGGAACAACTTGCAAAACAGAAGAAAAAATCTAAAAGTTATCAGGGGCGGCTTGTCTTCCACGGTACAAAAATCCGAAAAGAACTTCATCAGCGCCTTTGTGACCAACACGCGGCTCATGGGCGTTCTGGTGATTTATCTCCGCTGGATGGTGAAAGAAGGCGGCTTTGATTCGAATCTGCATCAGTTTTTCTACGTCAGCACGGACGACTGCGGCATTGAGTCATACCGCGGAGTCCTCGGCGACGACGGGGAGGACTTCATTGACGCTGAACAGTCCATGTTAGGCGGACTCGGCGGCGACAAAATAGAACTGACGGAAACCGAGGCCGTGCTTATAGTCCAACAATACGCGGAACAGACTCTGTCCCGGGGATTTTTGCTGCCCGACGGAAATGAGGAGTATGGTTTTCTGCTTTCCGCGAATGTGCGCGCAAAGCCTGACGAAGAGGCCTCCTTGTTCCGTAAGACCTGCGCGCCCATCACTTCCAACGAGCAGGCTATCAACTATTTTCTCATGCGCTATTTCGCTCATGATGAAAAAGCCGTGGAATACCTTTCGGCGCGTCCCATTCCCATGGGTCTCGCTCCAAACAAACAAGCCGAAACTCTGTGCAAAAACACCATTGAACCCTTTATGAATTCGGATTCTGTATCGTTTCTGTGCGAATCCCTCATCGAAAACACTGACCGCCATCAGATGGTCATGTCGGAGATTTCTCTCGAAAACATGAAGGTGTCCTCTTTTTCCGTGCGCTCTTCTTTTTTCGTCAGCGCGTCTGAGGCCGCGATGATGCTGGGCCGCCCGGAATACGTCACCGTTTACGATATTTTGGGAGACGCCGACGCGGTCAAAAAAAAACTGCCCGGCATGTATCCCGGCGCCCTCCAGAAATCCAACGAAAACGGTGTCATGTACATCCAGTTCAAAGCCAATTACAACAATCTCAAAGAAAGCGCATACCGCCTCAACGACGATATACGCGGCATTTATTACGTCACCGAATTCGGACAGCTCGTCGCCGTGGCATATTCCCTGCCGGCCATATGTAAAATCGAAAAGGAGCTGCAGGCCGCCATAGGGCTGTTCCTCCTCCCCTCCGCGAAATACGAATTCAAAGAGTCCGTGTTTTACGAATTCGTGCAGGGCGATTTCACCGAATTTTCGGAATTCGTGGATTTTCTAAACGACGATTTCGAACCGGAAGAATGACGCGCGCACATATATATTACCACCTTATCGCGTCGCTATCAGCATATTTTTTTTATCGCTCCGCCGGCTGAACACCGGAACAAAGCGCCGAGGATTTTTTCGTCAGGCCGCAGGCTCTCAGTCGGCTAAAACCGGTGAGTCCGCGCTTTTCTCCGGCTCCCCGCCTCCGACGAAAGCCTCGTAAATGGCTCTGATGGCAGTTTCAAAGTCCCTGTTTTCCACTCCGACTATGATGTTCATCTCGCTTGAACCCTGATCGATCATGCGGATGTTCACTCCCGCCCCGTAAAGGGCGGCAAAGAGTTTGGCGGAAACTCCGGGGCGGGACGCCATACGGCCCCCCACCGTGGCGATCAGGGACATGTTTTCAAACACTTCGATGCTGTCCGGCTGTATCCTGCGCTCAAAATCTTCCAGAACATCTCCCAGTTTATCGTTCAAATAAGCGTTTGCGACTACGACGGATACCGTATCGACGCCGCTTGGAACATGCTCCACCGGGATTCCATAATTTTCCAGTATGCTCAGCAGCCTGCGTATAAATCCCAACTCGGAACTCATCATGTTCTTGTAAACGTTGATCACCGTAAAATCCCTGTTGCCCGCGATCCCCGTTATGATCGAACCGTTTTCTTCCACTGTCTCAGCGATGATGCGGGTTCCCGGTTCTTCGGGCGCGTTGGTATTCCGAATATTTATGGGGATGTTGGCAAGGCGCGCCGGATAAATAGCGCTTTCGTGCAGGACGGACGCGCCCATGTATGAAAGCTCCCTGAGCTCTTTATAAGATATGGCGCCTATGGCTTTCGGATTGTGTACGATCCTTGGATCCGCCATGAGAAATCCCGAAACGTCCGTCCAGTTTTCATACACAGCCGCGCCCGACGCTCTCGCGACGACCGCACCGCTTATATCCGCCCCTCCCCTGGAAAAAGTTTTGATTTCTCCGTTTGGCTTGCTGCCGTAAAATCCCGGCAGCACCGCGCGCTTATGCTTTGCCAGCTCGGCCCGCAGCGCCTCGTTGGTGTCCTCAAAGAGGAATTTCCCCTTCTGGTCGAAGAGCACTATCCCCTCGGCGTCCACGAAATCGAAACCTATATACGCAGCGATGATCACGGCGTTCAGATACTCTCCTCTGCTGGCTATATAATCAGACGTCGCGCCGCTTTGCAGCCTGGCGCGTATCTCGTCGAAACGCCCGGCCAAGCCCGTGTTTACGCCGAGACCGGCTTCCATGGCCGTATAACGGTCGCAGATAACCTGGAATATCTGATCATAAGGCACGTTGTGATCGATATGCGTCTTGCACAGATACAGCAGGTCCGTAATCTTGTTATCGCCCTTAAAGCGCTCGCCCGGCGCGGATACGACGATATATTTTCTGGACGGATCGGAGGTGATGATATGTTTTATTTTCTGGATCTGTATGGCGTCCGCCACGGAAGAACCGCCGAACTTGGCTGTTTTTATTTCTGATTTCATCGCTTCTTAACTTCGCTCCCGATGCGGCTTGTTATTTTATAGTTGCCGCAGCAATATTACCATTTTTTCAAAAGTTCCGATTTTTTCAAAAGTTCCGCCTTATCCGTCTTTTCCCACGGCAGGTCAAGATCCGGCCTTCCGAAATGGCCGTAGGCCGCGATTTGGCTGTAAATCGGCCTTCGGAGACCCAGATTTTCGATGATAGCTGCGGGCCGCATATCGAAGTGTTTCTCCACCAGCGCCGAGAGCTTATCATCCGAGGCCGTCCCGGTCCCAAAGGTATCGACGAGGATGGAAACCGGCTCAGCCACGCCGATGGCGTAGGCGATCTCAATTTCGCACTTTCTCGCCAACCCCGCGGCCACGATGTTTTTCGCCGCGTGACGCGCCGCGTAAGCCGCCGAACGATCCACTTTCGTCGGATCTTTCCCCGAAAAAGCTCCGCCGCCGTGCCGTGAATACCCGCCGTAAGTATCGACTATGGCCTTCCTGCCCGTCAGGCCGGAATCTCCGTGAGGCCCCCCTATGACGAAACGCCCCGTGGGGTTCACGAAATATTTTGTCGCGGC
>JAITPU010000031.1 GCA_031289235.1 Eubacteriales Family XIII. Incertae Sedis bacterium | reverse complement strand
GATGGCGGAGCCGGAATCTGGCGTAAGTCAGGCGCTAAAAGAAGTTTTTTTGACGTTGCGAGTAGTGGCGGAACCTGTAAAATAATATAGAATAAAAAGCACCAACTGTACAGTTCTGCACCGTCCGTGAGCAGAGCGGTTATTAAATAGAGGCATAAAATACTGTACATAACAGGCTGTTTAGGCGCTGTCGTTTCCGCGCCTTAATTGGATAGTGAAGCAAAAAATAAATGGCCCTGAATTTCATGCTATAGCTCATAATTATTTCATGAAAGCTGTCATATGTTTTAAACGCTTTCCGGACTGCGTTAGAAATCGACAATGCCACGAACGGTTTTGCGTTTAGAAAGTAATTATATAAAAAAAGCGAAGCCTTGCGAAGGGGCGGTAAATAAAATGGAAGCACAGGACCGGATCGTGATAATCGACGGAAACAGCCTGATTAACCGGGCTTATTACGCGATCCCGAAGCCGATGATGACCAAAGAAGGCGTATATACCCACGGGATATACGGCTTTTTGTCTATGCTGGCGAAAATACGGGCGGATTATGAGCCGGCCTATATCGCCGCCGCTTTCGATCGCAAAGCCCCTACTTTCCGCCACGCGGAATATCAGGATTACAAGGCGGGCAGGAGAAAAATGCCCGAAGAGTTGGCGATGCAGATTCCTCTGTTAAAAGACGTTCTCCACGCCATGAACATCGAAACATTTGAAATCGACGGCTACGAAGCTGACGACATCATAGGCGCCGTGGCAAAGGCCGCGGAAGAGGAGGGGCTGGAACCGCTGATCATAACCGGGGATAAAGACGCGTTGCAGCTTGCCACGGATAAGACGAAGGTGATCATAACCAGAAAGGGCGTTTCCGACTTTGAAATCTATGATGCCCGCGCCATAATGGAAAAATATGGATTTAGCCCCCGGCAATTCATCGACTACAAAGGGCTAATGGGGGATCGGTCAGACAATATTCCGGGCCTGCCCGGCGTCGGTGAAAAAACCGCTCAAAAATTGATCCTGGAATTCGGCGACGTTGAGAACCTGATAAACAACGCCGGAAGAGTTAAAAACGAAAAACTGCGCGAAAATATAGAGAAAAACGCCGAGTTGGCCTTGATGAGCAGGCGGCTCGCGGAGATACATACCTCGATTCCGCTGGAGATAAATTTCGAAGCCTGCAAGGTGAAAGAGCCGAATTACAATCTCCTCACTGAGATCTACAGGAAGTTGGAATTCAACAGGTTTTTGAAAAAGTTGAGGGCGAGCGGCAACGAAAACGGCGCGGATGCAGAGACGGACAGCGAAAGCGGCGCGTTCAGTCTGAGAGCGCGGCGGCGGCGCGCTCGCGCGCCTGAAGCTGTCGTCATAAACAGCGGCGGCGCGTTCGACGCCTTTGAAAACGCGGTGAGGGAAAGCGCGAGAAAAGGCGGACCCGTAATGCTCAAAACCTTTGGCGATCAAAATCACGTCGGCCTTCCCATCATTTACGGAATTTCAATCATGGCCGGCGAGACCTGCTTTTATATTCCCGTCGGCGCTGAGCGGCCGGATCCCGTTATTTCCAAGCTGGCGCGAATCTTCTCTGAAGTTTTTCCCGATTTCGCGATGGGCGGGCGCTCAGAAGAAGGCGCGCGCGCGGATACGCAGGACGGAGGGAAGGAGAAAGCCGCGCGCTTCGAGGGTTTTTCCGGTCATAACTTGCAGCAGGATTTTTACGCGTTGCTGGCCAACGGCTACGACGGCCCGCTCGCGGCGGCGTTTGATGCCGCGGTGGCTCAATACCTGCTGGATTCGCTGAGGAGCGACTATGATCTTAAGACAATGATGTCAGACTGTTTCAATGAAGATTTTGAGGATGAAGAGACGCATTTCGCCGGCGGCGAACAGATGGATCTTTTCATCGGCGCGGATGAAAAATACGCGTCCTACGGCGCTAAATGGTGCATGGCCGCGGCTGATCTGACAGCGGCCTTAAGTCCCCGGCTTGCGGCGGAAAATTTAGAACAGGTGTTCCGCGAGGCGGAGCTGCCTTTGATGGAAGTTCTGGCTTCAATGGAAAAAGAAGGTTTTACATTGGACAGGGCTGCGCTTTTACAGGTGGGCGCGGGCATTTCCGAAAGCCTTTCCGGCATCACGGATAAAATATACGCGTCCGCCGGCGAAGAATTCAATATCAATTCTCCTCAGCAGCTTGGACGCGTTCTCTTCGAAAAACTGGGGCTTTCCCCGTCTAAGAAAACAAAGACCGGCTATGCCACCGGAGCGGCGGTGCTTGAAAAACTGAAGAGCAAACATGAAATCGCCGGCATGGTCATGGAATACCGGATGCTGTCAAAACTGAGAGGCACATATGTTGACGGCCTGCTGCCGCTGATCCACCGGGACGGAAAGATTCACGCGCATTTCCAACAGACAGTTACGGCGACAGGGCGGATAAGCTGTACGGAGCCAAACCTGCAGAACATACCCGTCCGACAGGATCTCGGCCGGACTGTCCGGCGGGCTTTCGTGCCGAAAAACGAAGAATATGTGCTCGCAGGAGCGGATTACTCGCAAATAGAACTTCGCATTCTGGCGCACCTGACGGAAGACGAAGCGCTCATGGAAGACTTCCGCCAGAGTGAGGATATCCACAGACGGACAGCCGCCCGCGTGTTCGGAATCGCCGAGGAAGAGGTGACGCCGCTGCTGCGCGGACGGGCAAAGGCGGTAAATTTCGGCATAATTTACGGAATGAGCGCCTTCGGGCTGTCTGCGGAACTGGATATCACGCGAACAGAAGCTGAAAGCTACATAAGCGAATACTTCAATAAGCACGGGGCCGTGAAGCGCTTCATGGACGAATCGGTTGAAAATTGCAAAAAAAACGGCTATGTGACGACGATTTTAGGGCGCAGGCGCGTCATACCGGAAATCACGGCTTCTAATTTCGCCGTTCGTCAGCTCGGCGAACGGCTCGCGATGAACACTCCGATTCAGGGCAGCGCCGCCGACGTCATCAAGCTCGCGATGATAAACGTATATAAAGCGCTGGCTGAACAAAAATTGAAATCCCGCCTTATCCTGCAGGTACACGACGAACTGATCATCGAAACCCGGCGCGACGAGATCGAAACGGTGAGCAGGCTGCTCAAAGAAAACATGGAGAAAGCCGTCGTTTTAAAAGTGCCGCTGATCGCGGAGGTGAAGGTCGGAAGCAACTGGTATGAGCTTAAATGACAAAAATTTAACAAAGATGCGTGTGATCGGCCTGACGGGCGGCATAGGCGCGGGGAAATCCGTCGTTTCCGCTTATCTTGAGCAAAAAGGTTTCGTCGTTATAGACGCGGACCGTATATCGCGCGAGGTGATCGCGCCAGGAAGCACCGCGTTGAAAGCGCTCGCCGAGCGGTTCGGCGGCGCGATCCTGCTGGAAAACGGCGCTTTGGATCGGAAAAAACTGGCCTCTCTCGCCTTCGCCGACGAAGAAATCCTCGCCGCGATGAACAGCATCGTCCATGAAAAAATATTCGAACACATATTCGCAAAGATGAAGCTTCTCGAAGAAAGCGGCTTAAAAACGATTTTTCTTGACGCGCCCCTGCTCATCGAAACCGGCTTTCACAGGACCACGGACGAGGTGTGGCTCGTGGAGGCGAAAAAAGAGACGCGGATACGACGCGCGACACGACGCGGTGAAATTTCGCGCGAAGAAGTTTTGGCGCGTATGCGGGCGCAGATGTCTCAGGAAGAAAAGCGTACATACGCCGGCGTGATCATCGGCAACGACGGCACAATGGCGGAACTTTACGATAAAATTGACGGCATAGTCGCCGAGCGGCTCGGCCGGTAACGGATAAAACTATGATAAAAATCAAAAAACTGGCCGCGATTATGATCTTCACGCCGATGCTTCTCCTCAGCGCGTGCGCCGACGGCGTAAGCGGTTTTTTCAGCGCGGAACCGGAGGCGGAAAAAACGACGATTTCCTCCAAAGTTTACCTGCCCATGGAAAAGATCCGGACCCTGAATCCTATCCGGCTCCTGGACGAAGACGCGTATTTTATCGACAAGCTTATATACGACAGCCTTTTCGTTCTGGACGACAGCCTCGCCGCGGAAAATCTGCTGGCCGCGAATTACGTTTACGCCGAGGACGGCCTTTCAGCAGTGATCGGCCTGAAGCAGGGCGTCCGCTGGCAGGATGGGGAAAGCTTTACCGCTGAAGATGTGGCGTTCAGCGTCGAAAGCTACATTTCCGCCATAGGCGCTCATCTTTACAGCGATCAGGTCGCCAATATCAAAAGCGTGAAAACTGACAAAGATAACCCTTACCAGATCACAATATTTTTCAAAAGCGCTGACAAAGCGGGCGTGGAAAATCTGACATTTCCTATCTTGCCGCGTCACGTTTACAAAAATTTCTCGGATCTGAGAAATCGGGCGGAAGATTTCATCCCGCTCGGGACAGGCCCTTATAAAGTGCTGGAATATAACTCTTACAGCCATCTTACGCTGGTGGGCAATCCGGAATACCACAGCGGCGCCGCGCCGGAAAATCAGCTTTTGTTTCAGATCCTCCCGCAAAGAAGCGACGCGCTGAACATGTTGGCGGTAAACGCGATATCCTTCGCCGTATCCAAGGAAGAGAACCGCGACCTCATTTACCGGAACCCAAGGGTGACGGCCACGTCCTTTCTTTCCAACGAAGCCGTGTGGATCTGCTTCAATTCCGAAAAAGAACTGACGCGCAACAAAAAAATCCGGCAGGCGATTGCCCGCGCGGTGGATACGGAAGACATATTAGAAGCGGCTTACTATAAGAGCGGCGTTCTCAGCGACACCGTATATTTCCCGGGGTTTCTGGGCGTCGGCAAAAGCGCGGACCCTTACGGATTCAGCATGGATGAGGCAAAAAGGCTTTTTGGCGAAGGAGGGCTGCGGGATACGGACAGCGATGGGATTCTTGAAACTGAAACGGGAGAGGACGCGGTCATCAATATTTCGGTCAATTCCGGCAGCCCTTCCCGCACGCTGGCGGGGCAGATGATCAAATCTTCGCTGGAAAGACTGGGTCTAGTCTGCAATCTGACTGTCCCGGAATCGGGTAATTACGGAAACGCCGTTTCCGAGAGAAATTACGACATATACATAGGCGAGAGCCAGTTCCGCGAGACCTTCGACCTGCGCTTCATGCTGCATTCCGGATATGAAAACCCGGCTCGTTATTCAAACGAGGAATTGGACAGGCTGCTGGACAGTTTCGTTGGAGCGAATACCGGGGAAAAGAGAGGTGAAATATTTCAGGAAATCCGGGAGATCCTCATCGAGGAGATACCCTACTACTGCCTGCTCTACAAGACTTACGGCGCCGTGTCCTCGCCGGCGCTGCTCGGAACGGTCAAACCGACTTTTCATAACATTTACCGGGAATGTGTTGATTGGTACTGCGCCTATACCGCGGTAGCTGAAGAAGAGAAAAGCGAGGCTGCGGAATAACACCTTCGGTTTGCGCAATCCACGCCATATTCTTTCAGCAACGTATCTTTTAGCATGGCAATAAACTTGCCGTGTAAGCGGCGACATCCGCGCTCCGCATAAAGGACGACATCAGACACGCGCCGGCAGCTCCCGCTTCCCGCACGGCGCCGATATTTTGTTCCGATATGCCGCCGACCGCGTAAACCGGAATGGAGACCTGCCCGCAAATTTCAGACAAAAACCCCAACCCTCTCGCTGGAAGCCCTTCTTTGCAGCCGGTTTGAAATATGTGCCCGGCTACGAGGTATCCTGCGCCGCGCGAAGCCGCATAACGGGCCTCTTCCACAGAGTGTACCGAAACTCCCACCCTGAATTCTTCTAACCTTCCGCGAAGATCCCGGCCCTCCGCGAATACGGACGCCGGCAGATGGATATTACCGCAGCCCAACCGGCGCGCTACGGCAATAAACCGGTGCGCTATGAACGCCGCGCCGCGCCGCGCGCAGATATCCGAAACCTGTCTCGCGAGGCTTTCGTATTCTTTCGGCTCAAGATCTTTCTCCCGCAGCATGACCGCCGAAACTCCGGATTCCGCTATATCCTCGATCCGCTTGAGAAAATCCCCTTCGCATATGTGACGGTCCGTCACCGCGATGATCTCATACATAGAGGTATTCGCTCATGACGGGCTGAAGGCCCTGGGAAATGAGCATGTTGTAAATCTCATCGACGGAACGCCCGTCCTCAATCTCAAATTGCTCGTCTCCGCTGGTCCTGCCCGAGTGCCCGCCGATCCCGACGTCCACGCCCGCGGATATTTTGGTCGCGGCGATGTTCACCGCATGGTCGCGGAAGCGCGCGTTTTCCCGGCTCGAAATCGTTATATTGGCGAAAGGCGCGAAAAGGCGATACGCGGCGATAACCTGTGTCAGTTCCGCCTCTCCCACGTCTTTTGGACGGATTTTTTCATTGTTGATGATCGGGCGCAGGCGGGGACATGAAAAAGAAATTTCCGCGTGGGGATATTTCTTTTGTATGAGGCGGGCATGGATGCCCGTGGCAAACGCGTCCTTCCGAAAGTCGGCAAGCCCCAGCAGTGCCGCAAAGCCAACGCCGCGCATCCCGCCGACAAGGGCGCGTTCCTGAGAGTAAAAACGATACGGGAAAATCCGCTTGCGCCCGCCCGGATGCAGCACCCGGTAACGCTCCGTATCGTAGGTTTCCTGAAAAATTGTCACAAAATCAGCGCCGCACCTGTGAAGATACGCGTAATCCGCGCTGTTCACCGGATATATCTCAAGGCCGACAACCCTGAAATATTTACGCGCTATACCGCACGCTTCCCCGATATAAGCGACGCTGGACATACCGCCGCTTTCTCCGGTAAGTATCAGCACTTCCTCCAAACCCGAAGCCGCGATGCTCTTCATCTCACGCTCAATCTCTTCGGCGTCTAACCTGGATCTCCTGATCGCATTGCCGCGCTTGAACCCGCAGTAAACGCATTCGTTCTCACAGTAATTCGCGATGTACAGAGGCGTGAAAACAGATACGGAATTACCGAAGCGCGACCTCGTTTCCCGCCGCGCTTTCTGCGCCATTTCTTCCAGAAAAGGCACAGCGGCGGGGGACAGAAGCGCCGCAAAATCTTCGGATGAACATTCCCGCGCGCTCAGTGCGCGGCGCACATCCGCGGAAGTATACCGCGAGGGGTCGTAAGCGCCCGCCGCTAGCAGCGTCCGTTCAAGGATATCGGAGCTGACCGCCTCCATGCCGTCCATATATGTCATATGCTCAATGGGCGCGACGTTATTCGCCATCCCGGACCTCCTGCAGAAAACCTGTCAGGGGAGAAGAAGCGGCAGCGGCGTCTTCCAGCACGCGCCCGAGGCCGGACAGATAAGCGGCGCGCCCCGCTTCGATGGCTTTCTTGAAAGCTTCCGCCATTGCGGCTACATCGCCCGCCGTCGCGATCGCGGTGTTGGCCATGACCGCCGCCACGCCCATCTCCATGACTTCGCAGGCCTGAGAAGGCCTGCCTATGCCGGCGTCCACGATTATCGGCAAGTCAATCTCATCGACAAGGATACGGATGAATTCCCGCGCCTGTATCCCCCGGTTAGAGCCGATAGGCGCCGCGAGAGGCATCACGCAGGCGGCGCCGGCGTTCACAAGGTCGCGCGCCACATTCAGGTCAGGATACATATACGGCATCACGATGAACCCTTCTTTTGCGAGAACATCCGTCGCCTTTAATGTTTCGTAATTATCGGGCAGCAAGTATTTGGTGTCACGTATGACTTCGATTTTAACGAAGTCGCCGCAGCCGAGAGTCCTCGCGAGACGGGCAATCTTAATCGCCTCGTCCGCCGTCCTCGCTCCGGAGGTGTTCGGCAGCAGCGTGACGCCCTCCGGTATGTAGTCGAGGATGTTTTCCCTGCCGCCGCGATTAGCCCGCCGCAACGCCAAGGTTATCATCTGCGCGCCGGCGTTTTCCACCGCGGCCTTGATCAGCTTCAGAGAATATTTTCCTGAACCCAAAATAAAGCGAGACGTAAATGTATGTTTGCCGATAAGCAGGCTGTCCTGCGCGTCTTTCCTTACACCGCCCATATAAAATCCTCAACCTCCGCCAACGAAATGCAGTATTTCCAAGGCATCTTCGTTTTTTAACGTGACGAACTGATGATCTTTTTTCGGGATTATGACCTGATTAAGCTGTACGACCACGCGTTCTTTATTATATCCCTGCGACGTCAGAAAGTCGGAAAGGCGGCGGCTCTCCGGCAGATTCAGGTCAACTCCGTTGACCGTGATCATTTTTTACCTCCATCCATATCTGAAAACCTTCTCAAAAACTTTAAAGCATCGAAATTTTAACCGCTCGCAAGGCTTCTACCCTTTCAACCGTTTCAATTCCTCTTCAATGTCGCCGTCCGTCGCCTTTGAATACTCCTTCGCCAAAGAATCAGCCGCGCTTTCCGCGGGAGTGTTCAGTTCTATTTTCGCCTGCGCCTCGTCAAGCATCCGGTTCGCTTTTTCTTCCATATCGCTGAACTTGCCGCCGATAGCAGAAGCTTTGCCTGTCGGGTCTCCAATTTTATTCAGTTTTTCAGTCGTCTTCGCAATCGCCACGGTTGACTTGATCTGCGCCTTCCTGCCTTCAAGCGCCTGTATATCTTCAACCAGCTTATCGTGCATGGCGCGCATGTGCGCCGCGTTTTCAGCGGCGGTATTCCTGTTGCTCTCCAGATTAGGACTTTTGCCTTCCAGCTCCTTGTACTTGCCTATAAAGACCCTCGCGTCGCCGTCATTGCCGGAGTCCACCGCCTTCTTTGCCAGATCCTGAAATTTTTTGATCCCCGCTTCGTTTTCATCAAACTGCCTGGCGCATTGCTTTTCAATCGCGATTATTCCGGCGGTTTCTTTCTTGACTTCCGCCAAATTCTCCTTGAGGTCAATCAAATACTGGTCGATCATCTTCGCCGGGTCTTCGCATTTATCAAGCAGAGCGTTGATATTTGACTTCATTATAGTGCTGAATCTTTCTAAAATACCCATTCCACATTCCTCCATCTTTGTAATTCCTTAAACTTCCTGATCTTCCTTATATTTATCAGCCAGCTTCGCAGCTTCGTCCTCGTTGATCTTACTTGTATCCGCGTTCAAAATATCTATATCCTGCTGTCTTTTGACGTTTTTCTGTTTTATCAGCATGGCGATTATTTTATATAATACGAACAGCAAAACCAACCCGGCGAAGATCAGCGCAACGACGACGTAAATATTTTTCGTGACTGTCATGATCCGGCCCGCTGATTTGTCAAATACCGCCGCGAAATACTCATTGTCGGTCATATCACCGTAATAGTAATAATCAAAACAATCAAGTATGATCTCCGCCGCTTCGTCGTCGATCACTGTCTTAGCCGCCGAACCGGCCAGATACGCTGTCTTGTACTCATTTTCATACGGTTCATAGAACAGCAGGATGAGATGTCCTTCGTCCGAAAATGTGTTCAGGTAAACCTCCTCCATGGAAGCTTGTATTTCATCCCACGACGCGTCTCTTGAACCGTTGATTTCTTCAGTTATCCATAAATACGGCTGCACTCCCGTCTTTTTATAGAAATCTCTCATGCTGTTTCTGACCGCGTTTCCGTTGTCAAGCCAATACGCGTCATCCCGGATATATTCTGTTTCATGCACGATGCCGGCGGGCAAAGCTTCTCTCTGCCGGGAAGATTTTGTAATGGAG
>JAITPU010000044.1 GCA_031289235.1 Eubacteriales Family XIII. Incertae Sedis bacterium | reverse complement strand
CTGTACACGCTATGACAAAACCGATGTGATCTTCCTCGCCTTCATTCAATTTACCTTCATTACTATTTGGCTTAATTAATGTCAACACGACCTAAGTAGATCGTCATTATGAAAGCTGTTGTACCAAAAATATTTCTTCAATAAATTATAGTCTGGCGCATTATTCTTATAAAAATACGATGTGATTGTAAAGTAGAAGTAACGAAAAGGTATTAAGTGAGGTGTCTTTATGTGTAAGTGATTTTCAAAAAAATCAAAAGTTTTCAGTATGGCTCTTTTTGTATCGTCCCACACCGACAGAATATATTCGGTTTTAATTTCATTTAAGTATCGGTCAGTAATATTGCTTACTCCGCTATTAGGAATATGATATTTAATAATTATCGCTAATGTTTGCAGGTAGTCAAGGTCGCTAATGTTTAAAAACGCACTATTGTTTTGATGTTTGAAATCGTCAATTAGATCTCGAAGATAAAATCCGCTGCCGTCGTCTATTGTTGGCTTGAAAGTTTTGGCTACAACAATATCAAAAATATCTAACGGCTTTCCTGCCCGATTTATTCGTTCAAATATTTGGCAAACTTCTGCAACTTGAATACCTTTTACTTCAATAAACGAAATCCTATAATTATCAAGAACGCCTTTGATTTTTGACAGTTCAGCTAAAATAGGATGATTAAAATCTTTATTTACGCTGTCGCTGTCAAATGCTTTTTTTTGAACGTCATTATAGTTGTTTTTTACATCAATGAGTTTTACGACCAATCCCCCGTCATATCGTTTTTTCTTACCAATATTCGCCCTTATTTCCCCATTCTTGTCATCAATGTCACTCCAAAACAAAAATCGATTTTTGTAGCTTTCGTCATCTGTGTCGTTATCAATAGGGATAGTCAAATCCACATAGAGCTGAGGATTAAAATCTGGTTTGCGTTCAATTTTACCGCCATACAACGAAGTCAAAAGCGAGGTTGTTCGTTGTTGCCCATCAAGAATATACTGATATTCTGTCCTGCTGAAATTTGGGTCTGTAATTTGATGCCCACCAATGTGCCTATGGTTTTGGAGCTTCAAGTCTGTTTTCCAAACAAGGATACTGCCTAAAGGATAAAACTTATAAATACTATCCCAAAGTTTTTTTACATTTTCAGATTCCCAAACAACATCACGTTGAAAGGTTGGAATCTGATAGTTAAAGGACTTCAACTCATCAAGATAGGTTGTCAAGCCTTTGTTTGTGGGTAAAATTCGGTCAGTATAATTCATGGCTATACACTCTCCTTTAACAATACTCATTTCATAGCCATCTATACTTGTTGTTTGCAGAGACGAAAGGGGATGGTTCAATTGTCCTGTTTTCCAAACCCATAACCGAATATCTCATTCAATTATATCAACAACTTATTATACTACGCTACGCGGAATTTGTAAAAATTATCTGTTTCGAGGATAGCTTTCAAAAAAGGGAAGCGAAGCCGGAGACTGACGGATGAGATTGTCAGGATTTCGCTTGAAGTCAGTTCAGTTTGACATCGACACGAGGCGTGTGATTGACGTTCTTGAATCGCGGGAATCCGCCGACGTTGCGTTGTGGCTTGGCACATAATTGTCAAGTAACTTTGGTAAGAACCAAAATACCCTTGATAAAACAGTTCTAAAGTTCTTTCCTACGCGTATTAAGTGGCGCGCCGCCTTATTTCAGCTTCACGCGCAACTGCCTTTATCTTGTCCCTTGAAGTACATTTTTCCGCCATAATTGGTCGTCATACTGAATACGAATCACAGAAAGGGAATGGTGGACCACATGGCAATCGAAATCTTTAACCGATATGAAAACAAATATCTGATCAACGAGAAAACATTCTCGCGGATTTGTTGCAGGCTGTCTGACTATATGGAGCTTGACGCGCATAACAAACAGCGCGGGACGTATTCCATAGCCAACATCTATTACGACACCGAGGACAGCCATCTGATACGCACATCGCTGTCAAAGCCAAAGTACAAAGAGAAACTGCGGCTCCGGTCATATGGCGTTCCGGGCAGCGATTCAAAAGTCTATGTGGAAATAAAAAAGAAGGTGAACAAACTTGTGAATAAACGGCGCAGCGCCTTGAAACCGGATGAGGCGTACGCTTTCCTGCATGACGGGATCATACCCGCGCCGCAGTCGTACATGAACGAACAGGTGCTGCGCGAAATCGTCAGCATCTTGGAGAGTAACACGGTGAAACCGGCGCTTTGCATCTCCTACGACCGCTTGGCGTATTTCGGGATCGGCCGGCATGATCTCCGCGTTTCTTTTGACACGAACATCCAAACGCGGCGGTACGATCTGCGGCTTGAATCCGGGGCTTACGGCGAACAACTCATTGACGCGGATTCTCTGATCATGGAAATCAAGGTGGCGCAGAGCATCCCGGTTTGGCTCTGCCGCCTGCTTTCGGAAAATAAGGTTTACCCGGTCAGCTTCTCCAAATACGGAACAGAGTACAAGCGAATGCTCAAACGCGGACGAGAGCGAAGGATATTTTTCATCCCGGAGATAATGCCGTTTCCGGCGCAGGCAAAAACATTCGCGGCGGCAATCGCCCAATAAGTCAGGGGGGGGACATCATGTTTGAATCTATTTTCACCGGGACGGTCACTGAAACGGCGATCAACCTTCCGGGGCTGTTCGCGGCGCTGGGAACAGCGCTCGCTCTGGGCTTGCTCCTCAGCTTCCTGTACATGAAAACACATAAAACTAAAACGCCGTCTCAGAGTTTCGCGCTCACGCTTGTGCTGCTCCCCGCCGTCGTCGCGATTATCATCTTGTTGGTGGGCAACAACGTGGCGCGGGCGTTTTCCTTGGCCGGAGCCTTTTCCATCATTCGTTTCCGCAGCGCGGCGGGCGACCCAAAAGACATCACCTATGTCCTGTTTTCCATGGCTATTGGTCTCGCCGCCGGCATGGGTTTCATTCTGTACGCGGCGATGGTGGGGCTTACGCTGTGCGGCGTCATGGCGCTGCTGGAGATTTTCAAATACGGGAGGCCCAAAGGCGCTGAGAAAATCCTCAAAATTACGATCCCTGAAAATCTCAATTTCCAGAACGTTTTTGACGACATAATGCGGAAATACGCCCTGTCCTCCAAATTGCGGCGGGTTAAAACCGCAGATTTGGGAAGTCTTTACGAACTCAACTACTCAGTCGTAACAAAAAGCGGGATCAACGAAAAGGACTTCATCGACGAACTTCGCTGCCGAAACGGGAACCTGAACATCACACTGATTCTGGACGTTCCTGCAAAGGCTGAATTTTAAGGAGGCAACGCACATGGCAATTCATAAAAAATTCTCTAAAATCGCAGGTCTGGCGCTTATGCTGGCTTTGTTCGTTTTGAGTTTCGCGAACTACGCTGCGGCAGTGGGGGAGGAAGAAAACGTGCGCGTGATATTGAACGGCGCAGAACTTACTTTCGACGTTCCCGCGCAGATCATCAACGGGCGAACCATGGTTCCCATGCGAGGCATATTTGAGGCGCTTGGCGCTCAAATCGGCTGGGACGACGCGACCAATACCGTGACCGCGGCCAAGGGGGACACCAAGATCACGCTCGCCATCGGCGACTCCGTGGCGTATAAAAACGGCGCGGCAATGGCCTTGGATGTCCCCGCCCTCATAGTGGACTCCCGCTCGTTGGCGCCGTTGCGCTTTGTAGGCGAGGCTTTGGGCGCGCAGGTGGAGTGGTCGGAGGAAACCCGCACCGTGCGAATCGTATCAAGCGACACGACGGCGCCTGCGGTTGCTGAAGAGGATTTGGACAGCAGTTGGGACTCCGCCGCTACGAAAATAAACTTGAACCAGTCCTCGGTTTCCATTGACGGAGCAGGCGCGACGGCGGCGGGAAGCGTCGTCACCATAACGGAGGCGGGGACTTATGTGGTCAGCGGCTCTCTCTTGGACGGCCAGATCGCGGTAGCCGCCACAAAAGACGACTTAGTGCGGATCGTGCTGAACAGCGCGGACATAACCAACGGCAAGGGCGCGCCGATTGACGCTTCCAAATGCGGCAAGCTGATCCTCATCTTGGCCGCCGGAACGCAAAACAATCTAACCGACGGCGGAACGGGCTTTGCATATAGAGACGAGGCCGAACAGGAACCCAACGCGGCGGTCTTTGCCAAGAATGATCTGACAATCAACGGCACGGGCGCGTTGACCGTAAACGCGGGGTTCAACAACGGCATTGGCGCGAAAGACAATCTGCTGGTGGTCAGCGGCGCGATTGCCGTGAACGCCGCGAACCACGGTTTGCGCGGAAATGACTCCGTGACTGTCTTGGGCGGCGACCTCAACATCCGTTCGGGCAACGACGGCATACAGACCAATAACGAGGAAGACGCGGACAAGGGCTGGATCGCCATTGCGGGCGGCGCAATAACAATCGTGTCGGGGCACGACGGCATACAGGCGGACACTAATCTGCGCGTTTCCGGCGGTGAATTTCACGTAACGGCGGGCGGTGGTGTTTCAGAGGCGCAGACCATCACATCTTCCGACAGCACGTCAGACAGCTATAAGGGCATGAAGGCGACAGGGGACGTCGTCATCACCGAAGGGCGTTTTGCCATCGACAGCGCGGACGACGCGGTTCACGCAAATGGCAGCATTTACATCAGCGGCGGTGAATTTGCGCTTTCAACCGGAGACGACGGCGTACATGCCGACAAAGAATTGAACGTCGACGGCGGCAACATCGCAGTCACAAAATCCTATGAAGGTCTGGAAGCCGCAAACATCAATATATCGGGCGGGATAGCCAATATCGTGGCGTCGGACGACGGAATCAACGCGGCGGGCGGCAGCGACGGCAATTATGGAAGGCGGACGTTTTGGCGGGGACAACTTTTCGGCGTCTAACGGCTATTCCATAAACATCAGCGGAGGCAATGTGACGGTTCAGGCGAATGGGGACGGCCTCGATTCAAATGGCAGTATCAACATCAGCGGAGGCAATGTCGTTTCGCTCATCAACGCCAAGGGTGACGGGGCGATAGATGCGAACGGAACCATTGAGTTTACCGGCGGGACAATTATCTACGGCGGGACGGGGATCGGCGGCGCTCCAGGCGGAAATTCCACGCAAAGCTATGTCTACATGGACGTAAACGTTCCGGCAAACAGTGAGATCAGCGTTCAGAACAGCGGCAAAACGCTGATCGCTTTCACGCCGTTCCTTGATTGCAGGTATCTTGTCCTATCTTCACCGGATATAAAAAGCGGCGAAAGCTATGAAATTTACAGTGGGGCAGTGCTTATCACAGCTGCGACTGCCGGAACCGGCGGCGGCGGAATGGGCGGTGGCGGAATGGGCGGCGGTGGAATGGGCGGCGGTGGAATGGGCGGTGGCGGAACTAGCGGTGGCGGAATGGGCGGTGGCGGAATGGGCGGCGGTGGAATGGGCGGTGGCGGAATGGGCGGCGGCGAGAGGCAACCGCCAAATATGAACCGGCAAAGGCCGGAATGAAATCACGTTGGTTCATATTATCCGGCTAACGCTGAATTTTAAGGGGCGACATACACAAGACTGTTGGCGCCAAAATGCTGATTTTGCCAAGTTGCCATAAACACTGTGAACCTCGCCGTGAATCTAAAAAAAGCTTCTCTGGCAGTCAGGTTTTATTAATTGTTAATAAAATATCAAATAGATATTGCGTTTTAAAAATAGTATGTTATGATTATTTTGACAGTTGAAATAGTCGCTTAAGAGGACAGGATTAACGAAAAAGGAGGGAAATATGAAAGATGTGATAATAGCCGCGGCGGTCAGAACCCCCATCGGCAGTTTTGGAGGCGCCTTGAAAGGAACAGCCGCTGTCGCCCTCGGCGCTGTCGCCGTGAAAGAGGCGCTCAAGCGGGCCGGCGTTGATCCCGCGGCCGTCGATGAACTGATCTTCGGGAACGTGCTGCAGGGCGGCTTAGGGCAGAATGTAGCGAGACAGGTTGCCGTGAAGGCGGGAATCCCGGTGGAAGTCCCTTCGCTGACCGTCAATAAGGTGTGCGGGTCCGGACTTCGCAGCGTAAGCCTGGCGGCGCAGATCATAAAAGCGGGGGACGCGGATATCGTCGTCGCCGGCGGTACGGAAAACATGAGCCTTTCGGGATACATCGCGCCGACTATGCGCTGGGGAGCGAGGATGGGCGACGCCAAAATCCAGGATATCATGCTCCGCGACGGCCTGAGCGACGCTTTTGATGAGTTGCATATGGGCATTACCGCGGAAAACATCTGCGAACAGTGGAAGCTCACGCGGGAAGAATTGGACGCGTTCTCTGTGAGATCGCAGGAAAAGGCTGTCGCCGCGATTGAGGCCGGGAGGTTCAAGGATGAAATCGTTCCCGTGGAGATCCCTCAGAAAAAGGGCGCGCCGATAGTGTTCGATACTGACGAATATCCGAGGAAGGGAACCACCGTGGAGGGCATAGGGAAACTGAGGCCCGCCTTTAAAAAGGACGGCGTCGTAACGGCGGCTAATTCCTCCGGGATCAACGACAGTGCCGCCGCCGTCGTGCTCATGTCAGGTGAGAAGGCGGCCGCTCTCGGAATCAAGCCTCTCGCTTCGATTAAAAGTTACGCTTCGGCGGGCGTCGATCCTAAGATTATGGGCATCGGCCCTGTACCCGCGACGAAAAAAGCCTTGGAAAAAGCCGGACTCACCGTAAAGGATCTGGATCTGATCGAAGCGAACGAAGCTTTCGCGGCGCAGAGCGTCGCGGTTGGAAAAGAGCTGGGATTCGACGCCGAAAAGCTGAATGTCAACGGCGGAGCCATTGCCCTCGGCCATCCGATAGGGGCTTCAGGCGCGAGAATTTTAGTCACCTTGATTTACGAGATGCGGAGACGGAAGGCAAAATACGGTCTTGCCACCCTGTGCATAGGCGGCGGGCAGGGCGCGGCGCTGATCGTAGAAATATAAAAATCCTTTCATGCGCCCAATGCCTGAAAACCCCGGTTCGAGGAGATTTCCATGGCGGAAATTAAAAGCGGAGACGCGAACGGCGCGGGAAACCTGGAAAGGCCCGCGTCGAATTTTATCCACAATATAATAGACCGGGACCTGAGGGAAAACAGGTACGAAGGCCGGCCGGTTTATACGCGTTTCCCTCCGGAACCTAACGGCTATCTGCATATAGGACACGCGAAATCCATTTATCTGAATTTTACCACGGCGGAAAAATATTCCGGGAAATGCAACCTGCGTTTTGATGATACGAACCCGGTAAAAGAAGATACGGAATACGTGGAGTCCATAAAAGCCGATGTCCGATGGCTCGGTTTCAAATGGGACGGATTGTTTTTCGCTTCCGATTATTTCGACAGAATGTACGAATGCGCGCTGATCCTGATAAAAAAGGGCAGGGCTTTTGTGGACGATCTTTCCGCGGAAGAGATCCGGCAATACAGGGGGACGCTCACGGAACCGGGGCGGGAGAGTCCGTTCAGAGGCAGAAGCGTTGAGGAAAATCTGAGCCTCTTTGAGGGGATGAAGGAAGGCAAGTACGCGGACGGTGAAAAAGTGCTGCGCGCGAAGATAGACATGGCCTCGCCCAACATCAATATGCGCGACCCGGTGCTTTATCGAATCGCCCGTGCGGAGCACCACAATACGGGGGACAAATGGCGCGTATATCCGATGTACGATTACGCCCATCCCATTGAAGACGCGATAGAAGGGATCACACATTCCATCTGCACTTTGGAATTTGAGGACCACAGGCCTCTTTACGACTGGGTTCTCGCGGAGTTGGAATGGCCTCTTCCTCCGCGGCAGATTGAGTTTGCGCGGCTGAACCTGACGAACACGGTCATGAGCAAACGCAGCCTTAAAGAGCTTGTGGACAACGGAGATGTGGAAGGCTGGGACGATCCCCGTATGCCTACTGTGGCGGGACTGCGCCGCAGAGGGATTACCCCCGAAGCCATCAGGGATTTCTGCGAGCGCATCGGCGTCGCAAAAGCAAACAGCACGGTTGATATCGCGCTGCTGGAGCACTGCGTCCGGGAAGACCTGCGGCGCAGGGTGGAGAGCCGCAACGTGGTGGAAAATCCTGTCAGGGTGGTTATTACGAACTATCCGGAAGGCGGAGCGGAAACGCTCAGGCTGGAAAACAACGGGGAAAATCCATCTCTCGGCACACGCTCCGCGCGGTTTTCGGGAGAGCTTTATATAGACGGGGACGATTTCATGGAAAAGCCGGTTAAGAAATATTTCAGGCTGTTTCCGGGAAACGAAGTGCGGCTCAAAGGCGCGTATTTCATCAAATGTGAGGATGTGGTCAAAGACAGCGCGGGCAACATAAGCGAACTCAGGTGTACTTACGACCCCGCGACAAAGAGCGGCGGCGGCAACGAACAGCGCAAGGTGAAAGGGACAATTCACTGGGTTGACGCTAAGACCGCCATGCGTATAAAAGTCCGGAAATACGATTACCTGATGCTGGAAGGCGAATCCAGCGAATCCGCATTGAATCCCGATTCACTGCGCGAAATCGAAGCGTTTGCCGAGTCTTCCATAACGGACGCAAAGCCCGGGGAACGCTATCAGTTTTTCCGTCACGGTTACTACATGGCTGACGAAACGACGGATTCCGAAAAGGTGTTCAACCTCATAGTCGGCCTGAAAAGTTCCTGGAAAAAAGTCACTGTCTGATTTAAGGGCGGCATCCGTATGAAGCGCGTCGGCGCGGTTCCGGAGAGAGCAAAGGCCCCCATGCCGGTGCTTGATCTGAAAGGCGGGCGGTTGACTTTGCGTAAAAAGTTTTCTATAATTAAAGAGCGGAAATGGTTCTGATGTCAAAGAGGCCGGAAACCGGCCTGAATTTTGATGTTCAAACCGTTGAAACGGGTAAAATTGCCTTTTGACGGCTTCGTCAGGCGTGGTTTGGGTCCTGCGCAATGAGAAACCGCGAACCTCGTCAGGTCCGGAAGGAAGCAGCGATAAGCGGGTATTCACATGTGCCGCAGACAAGCCTTCTCCCGCCTGCGAAGCTCTCAAAAGGCAATTTTCATATCTTTGGCCCGCCGTCTGAAAATAAACGGGGAAATAGAGATGTATACGGCGTTATACCGGCGTTTTCGGCCGGAGACTTTTAGCAGCGTGCTCGGTCAGGAGCATATTGTTAAAATATTAACAAATCAGATCCGCCGGGGAGAAGTGGGTCACGCCTATCTTTTTTGCGGGACCAGAGGCACGGGGAAGACCACCATGGCGAGGCTGCTGGCAAAGGGCGTGAACTGTCTGAGCGAAGGGGAACGGCCCTGCGGCGTCTGTGAAAATTGTCTTGAGATCCGCAAAGGGACGTTTGTGGATGTCGTGGAAATAGACGCCGCGTCCAATAACGGCGTCGACAACATACGGGAACTCAAGGAGAGCGTAAAATACCCGCCGGCCTCGGGCCGTTGCAAGGTGTACATCGTAGACGAGGTACACATGCTTTCGACAGGCGCGTTCAACGCGCTGCTGAAAACTCTGGAGGAACCGCCGGACAATGTCGTGTTCGCGCTTGCCACTACCGAACCGCAAAAGCTCCCGGCGACAGTTTTATCCAGATGCCTGCGTTTGGATTTCAAACGCGTGCCGGCCGATAAGATCCGCCGGGGCATGAGAGATATATGCGCGGAATTAGACGCGGAGATCTCGGAAGAAGCTTTGGCGCTGTTGGCGTCCAACGCCGACGGGTCTGTCAGGGACGCCCTGAGCCTGCTTGACCAGTGCGTCGCGGCGGGCGGCGGCCGGATAACGCGGGACACCGCGCTGGAGCTTTTGGGAAGCCCGGGCGAGACGCTGCTCGTGGAATTCACCGATCTTGCCCGCGAAGGCCGGACGGCGGAGGCGCTTGTGTTTCTCGACAGGATGCTTGCCGAGGGGAAGGACGAAAGGCAGTTGACGCGGGACTGGATCGAACACTTCCGCAACCTTATGCTGTTAAAATATGTCAAACGGCCGGAAGATATCCTGAACATGTCTGTTGAAAATATAGATCTGCTGCGGAAACAGAGCGGCAGGCTTCCGCTCCCATTTATCAACGGAAGCATATTCGCCTTGGCGAAAACGCTTAACGACGCCAGATGGTCTTCGCACCCGCGCATTTTATTGGAACTGGCGGTGATCCGCATGGCTGAAAACGGAGCAGCGGAAACAGTTTCGGACATGAAAACATAATAGGAGAGAAAATGGGGAAAGGAATGAAGGCCGGCAAAAAGCCCGGCGGAGGCAAGGCGCAGGACGGGCAAAAACAGCTCCGGCAGATCCAGGCACTCCGGCAAAAAATGGATGAGGCTCAGGAAGAAATCGACCTGAAAGAGGTCGAGGCCACCGCCGGCGGTAATGCTGTCAAGGTGAGGATAAACGGGAAAAAAGAATTAGTTTCCGTCGTGATTGATCCCGACGCGTTGGACGACGTGGAAACATTGCAGGATATGATCCTCGTCGCGGTGAACGAGGGACTGCGCCAGATAGAGGAAATTTCAAAGAGTGAGATGGCCCGGCTCACGGACGGGTTGCCTGCGCTGCCGGGCATGTTTTGACCGGCGCCGCGCCGCGTCGGAGCAAACGCTGACGCCGAGAACTTACGCGAAACCGCTGACCAATTTAATCGACGAGCTTTCGAAGCTTCCGGGAATCGGCGGGAAGAGCGCCCAGCGTCTTGCTTTCCATATCCTTTCCATGGAAGACGGAGACGCGCGGGCGATCGCGGAGGCTATACTGCGCGCGAAGGAAGAGATGAAATACTGTTCCTTATGCGGCAACCTTACGGATACCGACCCCTGCGGGATCTGTTCCGACGAAGGCCGCGACAGAAGTATGATCTGTGTCGTTGAAAACCCCCGTGACGTCGCGGCGATCGAACGGCTGAAGGAATTTCACGGGCTTTATCACGTGCTGCACGGGGCGATTTCTCCCATGGACGGCATAGGCCCCGGGGATATCAACCTGAAGCAGCTTATTTTGCGCCTGCAGGGGAACGACGATGTGAAGGAAGTGATCCTCGCCACAAATCCCAACATAGAAGGCGAAGCCACCGCCATGTATACCGCGCGCCTCATCAAGCCTTCCGGCATAACGGTGTCCAGAATCGCGCACGGCGTCCCGGTGGGCGGAGATTTGGAATACACCGACGAAGTGACGCTGTCCAAAGCTATGGAAGGGCGCAGAATACTGTAAGGCGGCCGCCCGCGATATTCCTCCGTAGGAAGCAGAGCCTTTCCGCCGATGCTTGAACATCAGCCCCGCGCAAGCTTCGCTTTTCAGCTTTTTTGTTAAAAAATTGACCTTTGTTTTGAAGTCGAGTATAATATTATTCCGGCGCATAAATACCGCGAAGCGCGCCGGTCTTTTTTCGCCGCGGATCGTATTATTGCGCCGCCAACTAAACATTGAAGTCGTGACGGCCTTTTCGCCTTGACGTGGACATAGTCGCGTGAATTCATGCTGAAAGAGGTAATTTAACGGTATGCCTGACCCTGAGGAAACGGAGGTCGCCGCCGGCGGCGCGAAAGCGAAGCTGAAAAAACACAACATCCGTACATCGACCGCCGTGTTTATGGTTTTTTCGTTAGTCGCGGCGGGCGCCTATGGCATTGAAAGCATGATTCCGGAATCCGGCCCGGGGCTTACGCTTGTTATTCTCATGGTTCTCCCCTTTATCTGGGGCCTTCCTTTCGGCCTTGTCACGTCGGAGCTGGGTTCCGTAAGGCCGCAGGAGGGAGGCTACTACAAATGGGTTCAGGAGGCTCTCGGCGAATTCTGGGGCTTTCAGGCAGGCTGGTGGAGGACGGTTTCCATATATATCGACAACACGCTTTACGTTATCCTCGCGGCAGGCTATATCTCCGCGCAGTGGGACATAGGGCCGGCCGCGGAGTTCGCGCTGAAAGCGGCGATGATTTTGATCTTCATGTATATCAACCTGAGAGGAATAAAGGACGTCGGCGCTATTACAAACATTCTTTCCGTGTTTGTCATAATAGCCTTCGCCATGATCGCGGTTATCGGCTTCCTTAACTGGAGGCAAAATCCTTTTGTCCCCTTCACTCCGGAACCTGCGGAAACGTCTGTGGACTGGATTTTTTATATCGGCGCGGGCATATCCGTCGGCATGTGGATGTATTCCGGTTATGAGTCCATGTCCACCATCGCCGGAGAGCTGGAAAACCCGCAGGTGATACCGAAGGCGACGCTGATCACCGTGCCCCTGATCGTAGCCACCTATATTTTCCCAACAATGGGAGGACTTGCCTCGATGGGGCTGTGGGAAGAGTGGGGCGAAGGCGCGGACGCCGTCGGATACGCCGACGTGGCGGCGACATATCTTGGATATGGCGCGGGAGCGTTTTTCATAATAGTGGCTGTGATCGCCCAATGCTCGATCTATAATACCTATATAGCGTCCGGTTCCAGAGGTTTTTTCGCGCTGGCTGAAGACAATCTGGCGCCGCCCGTGTTGGTGAAGGTCGATAAAAAATACGGCGTGCCTTACGCGGCGGTGATATCAATCGCCGCGGTGAACCTGATCCTGTGCAATTTCGCGTTTAAAACCGTCGTCATAGTTGACGTTTTCCTGTTGGTCGCGTCCTATATATTGGTGTATATTTCCTGTGTGATACTGCGCAGGAGGATTCCGGAGAAGGAATATAAGTTCAGGATACCCGGCGGCTACGGTTTTCTTCGCCTGCTGTGCGTCGCGCCGATCTGCGTCGCGCTCGTTTCCTTTATGATCAACGGCACGGATTTTTTTATCGGCGGTATGGCGGGCATTATTTCCGGGCCTGTCATGTACGTCGTCTGGAGGAAGATGTACGGCGGACTTTCCAGAAAAAATCCCGCGGCTTATCCCCAAAACCCGCTTACCGGGCTGGGGGAAGGCGATGTGAGGCACATGTCGGTTATGTTTCTGATTTTGGGCGCTATCGGCGTGGCAGGACGCGTTTTCCTGCAATGGTATGAAAGCGGCTGGGCGTATGACTATTATCCGGAAGAATATAAAACCGGATTTTTGTCCGACTGGGACGCGATGCTCGCATCCATCTTGATCGTAGCGATCCTGTGTTTCGCGCTTGCGGCCGCCTGTTTCCTCATATCAGGCAAGGTGGAGAAAATTGCTGTTCGTACTGTTCAAAGATAGCCGTCGGCAGCGGGCGGCGACCCCCGCCCCGCGGAGCGTATCTTTGCATAATAGCGGAGAAAAGCCGGGCGCGGCTTTCCGTGTTCAGTTTCCGGAGTAATTAAGAAATGGAGGCTTAAATTGGCTGTTATTTTCTTTCTGATCCTGTTTCCGCTGGCGGCGGCGCTTATCCTTCTGGCGGTGAAGAACGATACGGCCCGCGGAGTTGTGGTCATAGCCGCTTCCGTAGTCATCGGCGCGGCGTCCGTACTGCTGGCGGTGCAGCATTATTTTTCGGGGGACGCTCTGTATCATATTGCCGATGAATTCATAAACGAAATCGTGGAGTACGCGATGACGGCCATAGAGGTTTGTCTTGCGGTCATAGTATTCGCGCTTGGCATAAAACACAAAAAATATCTCGCGTCCGCGCTCGCGGCCGTTCAGACGCCCCTCATGCTGTGGTTTGAAAGGAGCACGGGACGTCTTATCGAGGTGAAAAATCCGCTGGTCGTCGATAACCTGACCGTGATCATGACGCTTATCGTCGGAATCGTCGGGACGCTGATCTGCGTATACGCGTTGGGATACATGAAGGACTTTCAGCGCCATAATCACGGAGCGCCGGACAGACGGCCGTGGTTTTTCTTCCTGCTCTTCCTGTTTCTCGCCGCCATGTTCGGCCTCGTGACCTCCAACAACCTTGTTTGGATGTACTTTTTCTGGGAGATCACAACGCTTTGCTCCTTCTTCCTCATTGGCTTCACGAAAACGCCGGAAGCCGTAAACAACTCGTTCCGCGCGCTGATCATGAATCTGTTAGGGGGTCTGGGCTTCGCGCTGGCGATAATGGTCGCCGGAAATTGGTATCAAACGCTGGAAATCAGTCAGCTTCTCGCCATGGCTCAGCAGGGTATAGATATGACTGTTCCCGTCGTCCTCCTCTCGTTCGCGGGGATTGCCAAAGCGGCGCAGATGCCGTTCAACAGCTGGCTGCTCGGCGCCATGGTAGCGCCCACTCCCACCTCCGCCCTGCTTCATTCCTCGACGATGGTCAAGGCGGGCGTGTTTCTTATTGTGAAACTTTCGCCTCTGATGGGATGGAATCTGGGGGGATTCATGGTCATGATGGTAGGCGGGATAACTTTCCTCATGGCCTCGTTCGCGGCGGTCTCTCAGAGCAACGCAAAACGGGTGCTTGCCTATTCCACCGTCGCCAATCTGGGTCTCATAGTGGCCTGCGCGGGCGTCGGGACCCCCGCGGCCGCCTGGGCGGCCGTCATGCTGATCATATTCCACGCCGTAACCAAGTCCCTGCTCTTCCTTTGCGTCGGCACGGCCGAGCATAATATCGGAAGCAGGGACATTGAGGATATGGACGGGCTTTTCGACAGGATGCCGCGGCTCGCGGCCCTGATGACAGCCGGTATCTCCGCTATGTTTCTGGCGCCCTTCGGAATGTTGGTATCCAAGTGGGCCGCACTGCAGGCCGTCGTCGTGTCCGGGAACCTGCCTCTGGTTCTGTTCGTGGTCTTCGGAAGTTCGGTAACTCTGTTTTACTGGGGCAAATGGCTCGGAAAGATGACGGCGGTCATGGCGGGCAGGGAAAACATCCAGCGGCAGGTTCACGCCGAAGAATGGACGGCGCTGTGCGCTCTTACGGCGCTGGTCGTGATCGCGTGCCTGACTTTCCCCATTTATTCGGACAAAATAGTAGTCCCTTACCTTATGACGGCGTTCCCGAACGCGCGTGAGGGGGTCGCGCTGGCTGTTTCGAGCGATAACATGTGGATATTAGTCGTCATGATAGCTCTGATCATCCTGCTGCCGCTTATGTTTTTTGGAAAGACGAAGAAAAAGATAGTTCCGATTTATATGGCGGGCGCGGGCCTCGGCGACGACCTGAGTTTCACGGGCGCGATGCAGGAGAAAAAAGAAGTGTCCCTGCGCAACTGGTATATGGAAGGTTATTTCGGCGAGAAAAAGATGAACAGGATAGGCGTAACGGCCGCCTGCGTCGTCCTCGCCATCACGTTTTCGATGTTGCTGGGAGGGATGCTTTGATGAATACGACGGCAATAATCAGCGTAATCGCCTATGTCGCGCTGGCGCCGGCTGCCGGCGGGCTTTTAGCCGGTTTCGACAGGAAGATCTCCGCGAGGATGCAGGGAAGAGTAGGCCCTCCGCTGCTGCAGCCCTTTTACGACCTGTTCAAGCTGCTGGAAAAAGAACCCGTCACCGTGAACAGGGTTCAGGATTTCTACGTGCTTTGCTGCCTGATTTTCATGATTATAACGGGCGGGTTTTTCTTCGCGGGAGGCAGCCTGCTGCTCGTGATATTCACGCTGACGACCGCGAGCGTTTTCATGGTCGTGGCGGCGTATTCCTCGAACTCTCCTTACGCCCAGATCGGCGCGAGCCGGGAATTGCTGCAAATAATGGCTTACGAACCAATGGTGCTCATCACCGCTATCGGGTTTTTCATAGTGTACAGAAGCTTCAATGTGGCGGATATAATCGCGCATCCCGCCCCCGCTGTCCACTATCTGGCCGGAATATTCCTCGGTTTTGTGTTCATACTGACCATCAAATTCCGGAAATCCCCTTTTGACCTCTCAATGTCGCACCACGCCCATCAGGAGCTTGTGAAGGGGCTTACGACGGAATTTTCAGGAAAGACGCTGGCGATGATCGAACTTTCCCACTGGTATGAAAATATATTTCTCCTCGGCTTTGTGTTCCTTTTCTTCGCGAACGGAACCACACAGTGGACAGTGATCGCCGTTTTGGCCTGCCTGCTCGCGTATTTCCTGGAAATCTTCATCGACAACAGCTACGCGAGGATGAAATGGCAGATCGCCGTCAATTCGTCGTGGATAGTAGCCCTGACGGCCGGCGGCGTGAATCTGCTGGTGCTCTATTTCGCGATATTCGGATTTGGATTGGGGGTGTAAGAGATGTCATATGTAACAAAATCGCCGTGGATTATCCATTACGACGGCTCAAGCTGCAACGGGTGCGATATAGAAGTTCTGGCCTGCCTCACCCCGATGTACGACGTTGAGCGCTTCGGCGTCATCAATACGGGGAATCCGAAGCACGCGGATATCTTCCTTGTCACCGGTTCGGTCAACGCGCAGAACATATCCGTTGTGAAGCAGATCTATGAGCAGATGCCGAGACCGAAGGTGGTGGTGGCCGTCGGGATCTGCGCCGCTTCCGCCGGGATTTTCAAAGAGTGCTACAATATAATTGGCGGCGTGGATAAGGCCATCCCCGTGGATGTTTATGTGCCCGGATGCGCGGCAAGGCCGGAAGCGATCATCGACGGCGTGGTGAAAGGGCTGAGCGTTCTCGAGGAAAAGCGGAAAAGCCTGAAAGAAGAGCTTGCCGCGGAAACGGTGAAGGCCGGGATGGATTTTAAGGCCGAAGGCGAAGAAAGGGAGGGAGCCTGAAATGACTGAAGCGTTGTACAGGATTCAGAACTTTGTACCGATACAGGCTTCCGAACTGCTGAACAAGGTGCGGGACATGAAGAGCGACGGCCAGCGGCTGGGGCAGATTTGCTGCACAAAGGTGGAAGAGGGCTTTGAAATCCTCTATTCATTCGACAAGGATCATGTTTTGACCAACCTCAGGCTCACCGTGCCTGAAGATGAGGCCGTTCAAAGCGTCACCGGCGTATACTGGCCCGCTTTCATTTATGAGAACGAGATGCAGGATCTGTTTGGAGTCAAATTTAAAAACATGGCGCTCAACTATGAAGGGCGGTTTTTCAAAGTATCGGAACCTACTCCCTGGAATCCCCAAAAATGAGAAAGAAAGGCAGATGAGCATGAGCAAAAGAACTGTAATCCCTTTTGGGCCGCAGCATCCGGTTCTGCCTGAGCCGGTACACCTTGATCTGGTCATTGAGGATGAAAAGGTGGTGGAAGCCGTTCCGTCAATAGGCTTCGTCCACCGCGGACTGGAAAAACTCGTCGAAAAAAGGGAATTCCCTGAAATGGTTTATGTCATTGAACGGATCTGCGGCATTTGCAGCTTCGGGCACGGCTGGGGTTACTGCAGGTCTGTGGAAGGGAATATGTCGATTGAGATCCCCGATCGGGCGCAGTTTTTGAGAACCATATGGCACGAACTTTCCAGGATACACAGCCATTTGATGTGGCTGGGCCTTCTGGCCGACGCTTTTGGTTTTGAGAGCCTGTTCATGCACTGCTGGAGGGTGCGGGAAACGATATTGGATATCTTCGAGGAGACCACGGGCGGCCGTGTGATTTTTTCCGTCTGCAAAGTAGGCGGAGTGCGAAGGGATATAGACGGCGAAGAACTGAAGCGAATCGTGGATATTCTGGCAAAGCTCAAAGATGAAATAAAAAAATTGGCGGACGTTTTTTTCGACGATTATTCCGTCAGGAACAGGCTGTGCGGCGTAGGATACCTTTCCAAGGAAGACGCGAAGGAGCTTTGCGCCGTGGGGCCTATGGCAAGGGCTTCCGGCATTCGTCAGGATATGAGGTTAGACGGCCACGGCGCGTATCCGTATCTGGATTTTGAGCCTGTTTTGGAGGAAGGCGGCGATTCCTACGCGAGGTGCAAAGTGCGCATACGCGAGGTATTTCAGTCCATCGAACTTATCGCCAAGGCAGTTAAACGGATCCCGGTCGGGGAAATCTCCGCGCCGGTGAAGGGCAATCCTTCCGGCGAATTCATCGCAAGGATGGAACAGCCCCGGGGCGAGGCGTATTATTACTCCAAGGGCTCGGGAAGCAAGTTCCTTGCCAGAATGCGCGTCAGGACGCCCACCAATATGAACATACCCGCCATGGTGAAGACGTTGCAGGGTTGTGACCTGGCGGATGTGCCGATGCTTATCCTGACCATCGACCCCTGCATCAGTTGTACGGAAAGGTAGGTGAGGCGTAATGGCGTCGTTTAAGATAGGCAAAGTGATAATCAGAAACCTTTTCCGTAAACCGGCGACTCTCATGTATCCGGCGGTTCCCAGGAAGTGGCGCGAACTCACGCGCGGGCATATAGAAGTGCGGATGGAGGCCTGTATCCTCTGCGGAATCTGCGCGAAAAAGTGCCCGACAGGCGCGATCACGGTGGATCGCGGCGCGAAAACCTGGGCCATCGAACGTATGCAGTGCGTGCAGTGCAGCTGCTGCGTGGAATATTGCCCGAAAAAGTGTTTAATTAACAGGAACGAATACACCGCGCCCGAAACCCGGAAGATACGGGAAAGTTTCGAAAAACCGGCGGAGCTTGACGGGATTTAAGCGGCGCAAGCCGCTGTTAGGGGGCGGGTGTGCATGAACTTCCGATAACCGAACAGATCATAAAAATCGCGGAGAAGCACGGAAGGAAATTCCGTGCTTCTCGAATAGAGAGCATTCGTTTGATCGTCGGGGAAAATTCCGGTTTTATAGGCGAATCCATCCGCATGTACTTCGATATCGTAGCGGCGGGAAGCATGTGCGAGGGCGCGCGTCTGGAGATCGAATACGTAAAGCCAAAGCTGAAATGCCCCTCTTGCGGCGAGTTTTTTTACCGCAAGCCCCTGTCCTTCGCCTGCCCCGCCTGCGGCGCCTGCGGCGAACCCACGGAGATCGGCAGAGAATTTTACATTGATTCCGTTACGGTATCAACGGATTCTGCCGACGCAGCGCGGCGGAACAAAGACCGTCGCGACATCTAATATTAGCTTTCGGCGGCGGCTCTCGCGTAGGAGAATCACATGCATGATGTAAGAAGAATTGATGTCATGGAAAACATCCATGACGAAAACGACCGCATAGCCGCTGATATCAACGCAGACATGACGAAAAAGAACGTTTTCGCCGTCAACGTGATGGGAGCGCCCGGCGCGGGGAAAACCAGCGCTCTTAAATGGCTGATACGGGAAATGAAAGGCCTGAACTCCTATGTCATAGAAGGAGATATCGAGTCGGATATAGATACGCGGGCTTTGCGCGCGCTCGGCGTCAACGCGTTCCAGATCAATACCTTCGGCGCCTGTCATCTTGACGCGCCTATGATTCACGATTCCGCGCGGAACCTCAGTTTCGACGAAGGGGGCGTCCTGTTCATTGAGAACATCGGCAACCTCGTGTGCCCCGCGGAATTCAACATAGGGGAACATATAAAGCTGCTGGTCTGTTCTGTCACGGAGGGCTGCGATAAGCCTTACAAGTATCCGCTGGCTTTTGAGAAAGCGGATATTATCCTGCTGAACAAGACAGATCTGCTGCCATTGCTCGATTTTGACGGGGATTTTTTCATGAAAGGCCTCCGCGCCCTGAATAAGGACGCGCCGGTGTTTCGGGTTTCCGGGAAAACGGGCGAAGGCTATGAGGCGGCGGCGGCTTGGATCGCCGCGGAAGCGAAAAAGATCCGTTCCCCTTTGGATAATTTTTGATGGTTATGAAAAAATAAAAGCGAACGGTCATGGACAGCGTAAAAACGGAGAAGATCACGATATGGGGCGTCGTGCAAGGCGTGGGATTCCGGCCGTTTGCCGCTAAGCTGGCCGACGCGTTCGGCATGAAAGGAGAGATCCGCAACAGATGCGGCCTTGTGGAAATCATGGTCACGGACAGACCGCAGCGCATCGGGAAATTTCTCGACGCGTTGCGGCGGGGAAAACCGGCGCCGGCGGAAATCGTCCGTATCGACAGGGAAGCCGTCGCGCGACGGGACTTTGAGGGCTTCTTGATTCTGGAAAGCGGAGAAAGCGGGGAACCGCCCATGATGCTGCCCGCAGATCTGGCTGTATGCGACGATTGCTTGGCGGAGATGGACGACCCTGAAAATCCGAGGTACATGCATCCTTTTATAAGCTGCGTGGCCTGCGGGCCGCGCTATACCATAATGGACGATGTACCTTACGACCGCGGCAACACTTCCATGGCCGATTTTGACATGTGCCCTTTTTGCGCGGAGGAATATGCGGACAGGGAAAACCGGCGCTATCACGCGCAAACGGTGTCGTGCCACAGATGCGGGCCTGTGGCAGTCTTTGAAGAAAACGGGAATTTCAGCGGCGGGAGCAGCGTTTCACCGGAAGCGCCGCTCCTTTCTGATAGGGAAAGAGACGCGGTGGCGCCCCTCCTGCCCGCCGTCCGCGAAATCGCGAAAGGCGGCGTCGTCGCGCTGAAAGGCGCGGGCGGTTATTATTTTGTCTGCTCCCCTTTTCTTGAGGAAGCGGCGCTGCGGCTCAGGGAGATCAAGGCGCGCGATAAAAAGCCGTTTGCGGTGATGTTCCCGGATCTTGAAACAGTGAAAGTTTTTTGCTGTGCCGGGC
Source organism: Eubacteriales Family XIII. Incertae Sedis bacterium (assembly GCA_031289235.1). Lineage (GTDB taxonomy): Bacteria > Bacillota > Clostridia > Peptostreptococcales > Anaerovoracaceae > JAITPU01. The sequence goes on along the minus strand of JAITPU010000044.1, from coordinate 329 downwards.
CGGAGGAAGAGACGCTGCTCACCTCCGGCGCGAGGCCCATCGTGCTGCTTGAGCGGCGCGCGGCTGCCACGTCGCCCGCCGCGCGCGTTGCGGACGAAAAGCGGGGGCTGTCGAAATACGGACGCCGCATATCGCAGGAGACATGCGGGAACAGCCGCTGCATAGGGGCATTTTTGCCGGGCATGGGGCTGCAGCGCATCCTCACGGCGCATTTGGGGCCGCTGATCATGACGAGCGCCAACCTGTCCGGCCTCCCTATGATCAAAGACGACGACGAAATGCGGCGCGCTTTGAAACGGCAGCCCTTGTTATCCGGGATGCTGTATAAC
>JAITPU010000019.1 GCA_031289235.1 Eubacteriales Family XIII. Incertae Sedis bacterium | reverse complement strand
GTATGGAATATTTCCTCCTGCGTACTTTCTTTTTTTTCTATGAATTGGATGTCGTCGATGAGGAGGACGTCGATACTTCTGTATTTGTTTCTGAAATGAATGTTTTTTTGATCTTTTATCGCTTTGATAAGTTCGTTCGTGAACATTTCGGAGGAAACGTAGAGGACTTTCAGCGAAGAGTCGTTTTGATTGATAAAATGTCCTATGGCGTGCATCAGATGCGTTTTTCCGAGTCCGGCGCCCCCGTAGATGAAGAGGGGGTTGTATGCTTTGCTTGGAGCCTCCGCTACAGCAAGGGCCGCCGCGTGAGCGAACCTGTTGTTGTTTCCGATCACGAAGGTGTTGAAGTTGTACCTCGGGTTAAGATACATTTCATCTGTGAAATGTTCGTTTCCATATGAGGATTTCTGGTTGAAATTCGCGTCGTCAGGCGGTAAAAAGGAGAGTTTCAGCGCTTTGCCGAAGGAAGTTTTGACGGCGCTTTCGATGAGAGACGCGTATCTTTGTTCCAATATAGGTTTAGCCATATCGCTGTTGATGGAGAAGTATAAAGTTTTTTTGCCGATATCAAGTTTAAGAGGTATGAGCGGGTGAATCCAGGTATCATAGCTGATAGGAGTCAGTTCCGTTTTTATTATATTGAGGGCGTCTTTCCATTTATTGTTAATATTTTCCATTTATTGTTCCTTTTCACCGCTTTATTTGTGGTACCTATCATATCAAAGAGTCCGTTCGGAATGCAATATAATTATCGGGCGAAATCGGATAAAGTAGAGTTAATCTTTCGATTTATTCACAGCGTATAGTTCAGAGACGCGTTGAAATAGGACAGATTTCTGGAAGTTTGAACAAGCGGTGGATAAAATGAACAGCGATATGTGGATAAAAATGAAACAGATTGACACGGCTTGATCGGGCAGTATATAATTATAAAGCGTGTTCGCGTTGAAATTACGTAATTATTAAAACAAAAGTCTTTTCCTGCATAACGTCCAATATGCGGGAAATTTTGTAAAAGCGCGCCAAAATGGAGGTGTTTGTTTATGAAAATGACGTATCAGCCTAAAGTAAGGCAGAGGAAAAAAGAGCATGGGTTCAGGAAACGGATGAAGACTAAGCCGGGCAGGAATGTTTTGAAGAGAAGGAGACTGAGGGGAAGAAAGAAATTGACAGCCTGAAGATCGCGGACGTGATCTTTTTTGTCGGATCCAGGTATATTTATGCTGAAGCCGGAAGTATTGAGAAATAAAAAGGATTTCACCGCTCTTTATAAGCGCGGAAAATCTGTCGGAGGCAAATACGTTGTGCTTTTTTACAGGGGAAACGGGCTTTCTTACAACAGAAAGGCGTTTCTCGCGAGCAAAAAAGTTGGAAACAGCGTAAAGAGGAACCGGGCGAGAAGGCTGATGAAAGAAGGTTTCAGGACAGCGGGGGGCGATATCACGGAGGGCTACGATATCCTTTTTATAGCCAGGAATACGATTGAGCGCGTGAAGTGCGGAGATGTCGCGTTTTCCATAAAAGCGGTGTTAAAGAAATCGAAGATATGGAGAGAGGGCGGCCGCGGCTAAAGGTGAATGTGAAATGGCTAAATTCGCGATAATCGTTATCAAAGGGTATCAAAAGTTTATTTCCCCTTTGTTTTCGCCTGTCTGCAGGTTTTATCCCACGTGTTCGGCGTATTTCATTCAGGCGCTGGGAAAATATGGATTTTTAAAAGGAAGTTTTTTGGGAATGAAAAGAATCTTGAAGTGCCATCCGTTTCATCCCGGAGGGTATAATCCTTTGAAATGACGGAGGGAAGGAATTGAGATTTATCGCCGAACCTTTAGGGATGCTGCTGAGTTTTCTCTATGGGTTGATTGAGAACTATGGCGTGACGCTGATAGTATTTACGCTTATCGTGAGGATGTGTCTGTTTCCGTTATACGCCAAACAAATAAAAAGTTCCGCGAAAATGGCTTCGGTTCGGCCGAAGATGAAGGAGTTGCAGAAAAAATACGCAAACGATAAGGAAACTTTAAACGCGAAAATGATGGAGTTGTATAAAAAAGAAGGATTTAACCCTGTGCAGGGCTGCCTTCCGATGATTATACAGATGCCTATTATAGTAGGTCTTTTTTCGTTGCTCAGGAATCCCACGGTGTACATGGGCGGCGATGAGATGTTGATGGCCGCGCATGAAGTGTTTTTTTGGGTTCCTGATTTGAGCCAGCCGGATCCTTGGGTTTTGCCGATATTGGCGGGCGTCGCCACTTTTTTTTCGATGAGTTTGACGCAGACGCAGCAGATGCCGGGCGGCGACGCGGCGAATCAGATGGCGCCGATGATGAAGATGATGAAATATTTTTTTCCGATCACTATCGTGTGGATGGGAAGATCTTTTCCGGCCGGGCTGACTATATACTGGTTTGTGGGGACGGTCGTTCAGGTCGCGCAGACTAAGATTCTGAACGGATGGAAGGAAAAAATGATTTCCAAGGATGTGAAGGAAAGCGGAGAATGAAGGAAAAAATGGATTATCTGGAAAAATGGGGAAAGGACGTGGACGAGGCTGTAAAGCTCGCTCTTGTAGATTTAAAATTGACGGAAGACGAGGTAAATATAACGGTGCTGGAGGAGCCGACGAAGGGCTTTCTTGGGCTCGGGGCGAAGCTGGCGAAGGTGAGGGTCGAAAAAAAGACCGCAGATAAAAAGAAGGGCGACCGGGAACACAGAGCGCGGCGCGAGAAGAATTTGCGTGAGAGTGAAAAAAAAGATGGCGGGCATGCGGAAAGAAGTTTTAAACGGGAGGAGAAATTTTCAGTGAGCGAAAAAGCAAAGGATCTCGTCCCTGTGACGGATGGAAACGCAGCGGAAGCTTTTGTCAGGAAGTTGATGGAAAAAATGGGGCTGGATGTAAATGTCCATGCTTTTGAGAATTCCGAGTATATATATATAGAAATTGACGGAAAAGATTCAAGGATAGTAATCGGGAAACGGGGGCAGACGCTGGACGCGGTTCAATATCTCACCAATCTTGCCTCCGGCAGAAACAGTGCAGAGTATACCCGCGTCGTCGTGGATGTGGAGGGCTACCGCGCCAGAAGGGAAAAAACGCTGGAAGAGTTGGCGGAGAAGCTCGCGAGAAAAGTTGAGGATACGGGAAAGAACGTGCGGCTGGAACCGATGAATCCTTATGAAAGAAGGGTAATACACGCGACATTGCAATCGAATGACAGCGTAACGACGAGGAGCGAAGGCGAGGAACCTTTCAGGAGAGTTGTCATAGAAAAAAACGGTGAAACGGTATTTTGACGGGTCGTCTCGGCATAAGCGGCAAACGCGTTGAGTTGCCGAAGTGATAACTTCGGCAGTTGGGCGCGGTTACAAAGCGGCGAGAATTTTTTTGTCAGGCGTCTCTGCTGTTATTTTGCCGGATCAACCGGAGGCGAGGATAAAAGTGCGACGCCACACGATGGGAAAAAAATCGAAACGAATGAAACGCGCGAAATGGAGAGAATAACAGAAGAAGACACGATAGCCGCGGTGGCCACCGCGTATGGGGAAGGCGGAATCGGAATCGTCAAGCTCAGCGGGACGGGCGCGGAACATATACTTCGGAAGGTGTTCAGAAAGAATGCGGGAAGAGGAAGCTTAAAAAACGCCGGTATTTTTGAAGACCGGCGTTTGTATTATGGCCGTGTAGCGGACGAAAGCGGCGAAACGGTGGACGAAGCCCTCGCAGTGTTTATGAGAGGGCCGCACACGTATACGGGAGAGGATGTCGCGGAGATCGACTGTCACGGCAGCGTGATCGCGCTGCGGAAGACTCTGGCGCTGGTTTTGCGCGAAGGCGCCCGGCTCGCTGAGCCGGGTGAATTTACGAAGAGAGGCTTTTTGAACGGGCGCATAGATCTTGCCCAGGCGGAAGCCGTTATGGACGTGGTTCGCGCGAAAACAGACGCGGCGCATAACGCGTCTGTCGCACAGTTGGAAGGCGGCCTTTCCGCGAAGATCCGCGAGATTGAAAAAACATTGAGAGGGCTTTTGGCGGAGATATCCGTGCGCGCGGAATATCCCGAAGAGGACGCCGAGGAGTTTTCTTTTACGGATCCGGCGGAAGTTTTAAGCGCGTTAAAAGCGGAAATTTCTCAGCTTATATCCACTGCCGCAGCGGGAAAAGCCGTAAGGGACGGCTTGACCGCCGTCATCGCGGGCAGGCCAAATGTCGGGAAATCTTCGCTGCTGAATCGGCTCGCCGGGGAAGCCCGCGCGATAGTCACCGAAGTTCCCGGGACGACGCGGGATACGATCGAAGAGACGGTCAGCGTCAGAGGGATTCCCGTGAATCTCGTCGATACCGCCGGAATCCGCGCGGCCGACGGCATTATAGAAGAGATGGGGATTTTCAGGAGCTGGGACGCGTTAAACAGGGCCGATTTGATACTCTTTATGCTGAGCGCCGCCGCGCCGGCCGGCGCTAAAGACATGGAGATTGCCCGCCGCATCGGGGAGAAAGCCGCGATAATACTGCTGAACAAGACGGACTTGCCGGTTTGCGCTGATATTTCAGCCGTTCGCCGCTTGTTGCCGAAGGCGGAGCTTATTGAGATATCCGTGAAAGAAAATAAGGGCTTGAACGAGCTGGAAAGCGCGATTGAGCGTATGGTATACGCCGGGACGGTTCGGCAGAATGAAAGCCTGCTCGTCACGAACGCGCGCCACGCGGAGCTTTTGCGGCAGGCGTTCGCGAAGCTGGAGGATGCCGAAGGAGCGCTGCGGAACGATATGCCGCCGGAACTGGCAGAACTGGATCTGCGAGAGGCTTGGGAATGTCTGGGCGGCGTCACGGGAGAATGCGCGCGGGAAGATATTATCGACGAGATATTTTCCGGGTTTTGTGTTGGGAAATAATTCTTTTTATGGTAAAAATTAGACAGTCAATGAGATATGAAATGGAGCCTTACGAGGTCGTGGTGATCGGCGCGGGACACGCGGGCTGCGAGGCGGGACTCGCGGCCGCGCGCATGGGAAGCAAAACGCTGTTGCTGACCACGCACATAGATTCCGTGGCGATGATGCCCTGCAACCCTTCCGTCGGCGGGACCGGAAAGGGTCAGATCGTCAGGGAGATAGACGCCCTCGGCGGTGAAATGGGGATCAATATCGATAAAACCGCCATACAGAGCAAAATGCTTAACCGCGGAAAGGGTCCCGCGGTTCATTCTCCGCGCGCGCAGGCGGATAAGGCCAGATATCACGAGGAGATGAAAAAAACGCTGGAAGTTCAGGAAAATCTGGATTTAAAGCAGGGCGAAGCGGTGGAAGTATCGGCGGAGGGCCGGAAGGTCCGCGGCGTGCTGCTGAAAACAGGAGCGTTCCATCCCGCGAAAGCGGTCGTCATAGCCACGGGAACCTTCCTTGGCGGAAGGGTGTTTGTCGGCGGGTGTTCGTACGACAGCGGGCCTTGCGGACTCTCTTCCGCTTCGGAACTGGCCGAAAATTTAAAGGCACTCGGCCTCGCTCTCCGGCGTTTTAAAACCGGAACCCCCGCCCGCGCTCTGGCCGGAACCCTGCGCTGCGAACGCATGAAAGAACAGACAGGGGACGCGGATATGGTCCCTTTTTCATTTATGAACGAAAGAGGAGCGGAAAACAAAGTGTCCTGCTGGCTTACTTACACGACGGAGGAAACCTGCGGCATCGTGAGGCGGAACTTGGAAAAAACGGCGCAGTACGGAGGATTTACGACGGGAGTGGGTCCGAGATACTGCCTTTCCATAGAAGATAAAGTCAGCCGCTTTCCGGAGCGGACGCGTCACCAGGTTTTCATAGAACCGGAGGGCCTGTCCACGGACGAGGTTTATATTCAGGGCATGTCCACGAGTCTGCCGGAAGATATCCAGATCGAAATGTACCGTTCGATACCGGGGCTGGAAGCGGCGAAGTTTTCGCGTCCGGCCTACGCTATCGAATACGACAGCGTCGATCCGCTTTCGCTGAAACTGAGCCTTGAGCACAAAGAAATCGAAAATTTGTTCTGCGCGGGCCAATTCAACGGAACTTCGGGGTATGAAGAGGCTGCGGCGCAGGGGCTGATGGCGGGAGTAAACGCGGCGCTGAAAGTAAAGGGAAAGAGAGCGTTCGTTCTGGACAGGTCGGAAGCTTATATCGGCGTTCTGATCGACGATCTGGTCACGAAGGGCGCGGACGAACCCTACCGCATGATGACCGCGCGGTCGGAATATCGGTTGCTGCTGCGTCAGGACAACGCGGACTTGCGGCTTACGGAGAAATCGTACGAGATAGGTCTCGCGTCTGAAGAGCGGTACGCGCGTTGTTTGGGGATGCGGGAGATGGTGGAGGCGGAAAAAAAACGGCTGCTGAGTACGGCCGCGACGCTGAAAACAGGAGGAGTATCCGCGATTCCCACAGGCGACGCGATTCCCGTGAATAAAATTTCTCTCGCGGAACTTTTAAAGCGGCCTGAAACAGGGTACGAGAGTCTCGCGGATCTGGATCCGGACAGGCCGCTTATCCCTGAACGCGCGTGGATGCAGGCGGAAATACAGATAAAATACGAAGGCTATATCGAAAAACAATTGCGGCAGATAGCCCGATTTCGAAAATTGGAGGGTAAAAGGCTTCCGGCGGATTTGGAATATTTGAAGATAGAAGAGCTTAGCATGGAAGCCCGGCAAAAACTTTCCGCCCGAAAACCGGAATCAGTGGGTCAGGCCTCCCGCATCTCCGGAGTATCTCCCGCGGATATAAACGTCCTTTTAGTTTACCTTGAAAAACTGCGGCGCGCCCGCGCGGGCGCCGGTGTGGCGGACAAGCTGATTTCCGCGCTCTCGGATTGGAAGATTCCTCACGACGGGACGGTGCTGGAAAAATTTTCCTTATACATGGAACAGGTGATTTCGTGGAATAAAAAAATAAATCTGACCGCAATTACGGACAGGGACGCGTTTGTCGAAAAGCACTTCGTGGATTCGCTTCTCTGCTGGAATTTCCCGGGATTACGAGCCGCGAAAACCGTGATCGACGTGGGAACAGGCGCGGGTTTCCCGGGGATCCCTCTCGCGATCCTGTCGCCTGAGCAGAAATTTTTTCTGCTGGATTCTGTCGGAAAAAAAATCAGCGCGCTGAGAGAGATAGCGGGGCGGCTTTCTCTCGACAATGTCACTCTTCTTTGCGGCCGCGCGGAAGATATCGCAATTGACGCCGCGCACCGGGAGCAATATAATGTATGTGTGTCGCGAGCGGTGGCGCCGTTGCCTGTGCTTGCGGAATACTGTCTGCCGCTTGTTTCCATCGGTGGATGGATGCTGGCTTATAAGGGGAGTGAGATTTCCGGGGAGCTTGAGAAAAGCGGCCGCGCGATTGAGATTTTGGGCGGAAAGATCGCGGAATTCTGGAAACCTCCGCTGGCAGGTTTTTCTTTGGATCATCAGATCGTCGCAATCAGGAAAGTGGAGCCGACGCCGGCCGAATATCCCAGGCGAGCGGGCCGGCCGCCAAAGAAACCGCTTTGACCCGGCCTGCCGTATTTATTGCGCCACTGATGTTTAGTTGTCGGAGCGATAGCTGTTCAAAATAAGGAGAAAATGCGATGCCTGTAAAAAAAATAACGGTAATTTTTTTGATCCTGTGCATGACAGGTCTTGCGGCGTGCGGCGGAGGCGGGAATGCGGTCGATGTCGCCTCTATCGCCCTTAATATCCCGACTGACAGATATCCCGCGGTGGACGGTTCCACGCTGACGATACCCTTTTCCGAAGCGGTTGCCGCCGCGGTTATGCACACTTCCATAGAAGAAGCCCGGACGTATGTCCTGCACAACAAAACCCACGCCGCCTATACCAACCTGGTGGACGGCAAGGCGGACATCATCTTCGTCACTCCGCCGTCGCAGGAAGAATTGAATTACGCGAAGGAAGCAGGCGTGGAACTGGAAGTAATCCCTATTCTTCACGATGGCTTCATGTTCTTCGTGAACGCAAAGAATCCCGTCAGCAGCCTTAGCTCCGACGACATCGTGAAGATTTATTCCGGCGAGATTACAAACTGGAAAGATCTGGGCGGCAGCGACAGCGAAATCACCGCCTATCAGCGCGGCGTCAATTCCGGCAGCCAGACCGGAATGCAGAACATAGTCATGAAGGACGTTCCGATGGTGAAAGCGCCGCAGGAACTGATAATCGGCCTGATGGACGTTATAATTGACGCGGTTGCGTTTTATGACAACGCCGAATCCGCCATCGGATATTCTTATTACTATTACGCGCAGAACATGTGGCGCGACGATCGCATCAAATACCTGAAAGTCAACGGTGTCGCTCCGAGCGACGAGAGCATAGCGGACGGCAGCTATCCTTTCATCTCAGACACCTGCATGGTTCTTCGGAAAGACGAACCTGCGGACAGCAGCGCCAGAAAACTTGCCGATTGGATATTGAGCGACGAGGGCCGCATGGTGGCAAAAGGAGCGGGATATGTACCAATTCAATGACAGACAGAGCAGAGACGTCCGGCGCCTGCCGGTCAAAAAATCGGCTGCACAGCTGATTTTTTTCATGGCGGCTTTGCTGCTGTTTTCCGGCTGCGGTCCCGGCGGAAACGAAACAGGGTCAGACGTGAGCGACGTGAAAGAAGCGTCCATTCCGGCATATATCATCAATAACAGGATCGAATTTTCTGAGGTTGAAGCCGAGAAAACAGAGACGGGGTTCAGCCAATCTTACGGAAAAATTTCCGGTCTCGCGGACAGCGCCGTAGAGGAGAAGATCAACAGCCGAATACACGAGTATTTTCTGGAGTTAAAAGATCGCGGCTTGCCGCCCTACCGCGGCGTAAAACGGATGATCCCCGACGGGTCTCTGATGCTCGGAAAGCAAATCAACATTTCTGCAAACGGAAATTTCAACGATATGCTTTCAATCTCTTTCTACAGGTCTTTAAGATATGCTCTGCCTGATTCGGACGGCAATGTAAAAAAGAACGAAGAGGGTTATTACGAACGGGAGCAATACGTCTCAGATGAGTTTCCCTTGAATTTCGACCTGCGCACGGGGGAAGAGCTTTCACTGAAAGATCTCTTCAGGGAAGGCGCGGACTACATCAGGCTGGTAGACGAACATCTGCGCGCCTACCTGCAAAACAACAGCGCGGACGACGAGGAGACCGACCGCATGCCTATTGATGTTATCCCGGTTGGCCCTTGGAAATCTGTTTCGCCCGATCAAAAGTTCTACTTTAGCAGCAGCAGTTTATATCTTGTGTTTGACTATGATACGCCTCAATTTCAGGTTGGAGCGGGAAATTTTTCCGTAATACCGCTCAGCTTTTGGGATTTTGCGGAGAGCATCGCCGTTTACGACCGGCTCTCCGCCCCTGAAAGTTCGAACTCCCTGTACACCTCCGGCGCTGCCGTGAAAGAGCTTATTTTCGCGGACAACAGCCATTTTGAACTGAGTTCTGTTTCGGAAAATTCGGGTCGCGTATCAATTAAAATCACCAGTTCGATTCCGCCGAATATGCCGCAGCCACTGAAGGATCAGATTTCCGACATGCTGCGCCCCGATCCCGATGTGATCGGGCGTTTGAATCAGAAAATGGAAGAGTTTTCCGAAAAAGATTATCCTTATGCGAATTATACCATCTCCGTTTCCTGCGGGCAGACGGCAAAATACTATACGCTGCGCTGCCGGACATACACCGACGCCGGCAGGGATAACAGCGCCGAAGAGGAAAAATTTTACACATGGAACGCGGACACACTGCGCGAAGTGAAGTTCCCCGATCTGTTTATCGCGGGCTTTGATTATGAGAGCCTGTTGCGGGATCTCATCGAAAAGCAAATCGCGAATAATACGCCGCTTTATGATCACGGCGCGCCGCGAACCGGCGAATCCCTCGCGGCGGAAAAAAAGCGTCTCGTCGAGGGAATACTGGCGAGCGGCGTCTGGTTGAACAACAACAGCGTCGTGGTTTTGTCGCCGCTAACGGAACAGAACGGTTATACGGGTTCTCTTTATATACTCTTTAATTTCGGCGGCGCCGACGGCGTAGACAGCGATAAGCTGACTCTTTTCAGCGATGAATAGCTGTAGCCGGAAGCCTTTCATCATCTCAACATGCGGACGCTCCGCTGCCGACGGCCGATGGTTGACAGTAACTTTTATTTTCCGGCGGAAGAAAATTTTTAAAAAAGGCTATTGACAATTTTTAAGGATGTTATAGAATGGTGTTAGCACTCATCGATGACGAGTGCTAACAACGAGAAGATGTCCGGAGCTAAGATATTCAAGAATTGAGCTGTTTTTCTCTCGAAACCGGGCAGCGCGCCGCCGGGCGCTTCGAATCGTCGGCAGTCGTCGATAGAGCTTAAATAAATTTTATAAAGAGGCGCCTTTTTCAAGAGGAAAACGTGTGAAAGAGTGAAAGGAGATCAGTAAGAAATGAGTTTTGCGATCAAACCATTGGGCGACAGAGTCGTCATTAAGAAACTGGAAGCGGAGGAAAAGACAAAGAGCGGCATCGTTCTCCCCGGCCAGGCGAAAGAACAGCCTCAGATGGCTGAAGTCGTGTCCGTTGGTCCCGGAACGGAAGAGGTGAAAATGGAAGTCAAGCCGAAGGACGTGATTATCTTCTCCAAATATGCGGGAACGGAAGTCAAATATGAAGGCGATGAATATACCATCCTCTCACAGAAAGATATTCTCGCGGTCGTCGGATAAGAAACATCTGTCGGATTTAACAGTAAAAAACGAAAAAATTTGAAAATTTGAAAAGGAGTAGATGAAAATGGCGAAAGAAATCAACTTTGGCGAAGAAGCGAGAAGGAAATTGCAGTCAGGCGTGGACCGGCTGGCTGATACGGTTAAAATCACCATGGGACCCAAAGGCAGGAACGTGCTGTTGGAGAAGAAATACGGTTCTCCGCTGATTACGAACGACGGCGTTACCATCGCGAAGGAAATCGAACTGGACAACGCTTTTGAGAATATGGGCGCGCAGCTCGTAAAGGAAGTCGCTACGAAAACGAACGATGTGGCGGGAGACGGCACAACTACCGCTACGCTGCTGGCCCAGATAATCATCCGCGAAGGCTTCAAAAACGTTGCTGCCGGCGCGAATCCCATGATCCTGAAAAAAGGGATCCAGGGGGCTGTCGAGGTGGCGGTCAAAGAAATCGGCGCGCTGGCTAAGCCTGTGGAAACTAAGGAAAGCATCGCGCAGGTGGCTTCCGTATCGGCGAGCGACGAAAAAATAGGCGAAATAATCTCAGAGGCGATGGATAAAGTCGGAAACGACGGCGTAATAACCGTGGAAGAGTCTAAATCCATGGACACTGTGTTGGATTTCGTGGAAGGCATGCAGTTCGACAGAGGATATCTCTCTTCTTATATGGTTACGGATACGGAAAAAATGGAAGCTGTGCTGGAAAATCCGTATATTCTGCTTACCGACAAAAAAATCTCTAACATTCAGGAAATCCTGCCGATTTTGGAGCAGATCGTGCAGCAGGGTAAAAGGCTGCTTATCATCGCGGAGGAAGTTGAAGGCGAAGCGCTCGCGACTCTCGTTGTCAATAAGCTGCGCGGGACATTTGACTGCGTAGCTGTGAAATCACCCGGTTTCGGCGACAGAAGAAAGGCTATGATGGAAGATATCGCGGTGCTCACCGGCGGCACGGTGATTTCCGAGGAAGTCGGCTATGAGCTGAAAGAAGCCACTCTGGATTTGCTTGGCAGGGCGAACACGGTTAAGATCAGCAAAGAAAATACGGTCATCGTGGAAGGCGCGGGAAATAAGACCGAAATTGAAAATCGCATCGCCCAGATCAAAACTCAGATTGAAGATACAACGTCGGACTTCGACAAGGAAAAGCTGCAGGAACGTTTAGCCAAGCTATCCGGCGGCGTGGCGGTCATCAAGGTCGGCGCGGCTACGGAAACCGAGCTTAAAGAGAAGAAGCTGAGGATGGAAGACGCGCTCAACGCGACGAGAGCTGCCGTTGAAGAGGGGATTGTGTCCGGAGGCGGCGTTGCTTTCGCCAACGCTATTCCCGCTGTGGACAAGTATGTGAAAACTTTGACCGGCGATGAAAAAACAGGTGCGGCCATCATCAGGAGGGCGCTTGAGGAACCTGTGCGGCAGATCGCCGAGAATGCGGGCTATGAAGGTTCCGTTGTCATCGCCAAGGTGAAGGAAAGCGCGTCGGGCGTCGGCTTCAACGCTATGACCGAGGAATATACCGATATGTTAAAGTCGGGCATCGTGGATCCCGCGAAGGTTACCAGATCGGCGCTGCAAAACGCCGCGTCCGCGTCAGCCATGCTGCTTACCACGGAAGCGGGCGTCATGGACGTCAAGAAAGATGATCCCATGCCGCCTATGGGCGGTGGGATGGGCGGGATGGGCGGCATGATGTAGCCCAACCCCATTCCTAATAATATGGTGGTTTAAAATCGTTTCATGGGGGCTGTCTCAAGACGCAGGCGGCCCTTTTTGATTTTTTTTGCGCGAAAGCGCATCGCTGTTGTCGGAAGCGAAATTCACAATAGTTTATTTTCAAGCGCTTCCTTAGTCAGGAGCCGGGTTTTCCATCGTTGAAAAAACGGCGGGACCGCGTTATAATGTTAACGAAAACAAAAATACAAGGGGTAT
>JAITPU010000079.1 GCA_031289235.1 Eubacteriales Family XIII. Incertae Sedis bacterium | reverse complement strand
TGGGCCATGGTGCCCAGCGCCGCGACGCCGTAATCCCGCTCGCTGATCGTACACGCCGTTCCGACGCAGCCGCCTATAAAAGCGGCCCGCGCCCCGTAAACCGCGGCGGAAGCGCCATGCGCGCGCCGAGTTCCAAACTCCATGACTTTGCGGCCCGCCGCCGCGCGCACGATACGATTAGCCTTGGTCGCGATAAGGCTCTGGTGGTTGATCAGCAGCAGCAGCATCGTCTCGATGAACTGAGCCTGCGCCATCGGGCCCCGTATAGTCAGTATGGGTTCTCCCGGAAATATGGGCGTTCCCTCGGGAATCGCCCACATATCGCAGGAAAATTTAAAATTCCGCAGATAGTCGAAAAAAGGCTCCTTGAACTGCTTTTTCATCCTGAGAAACGCGATGTCGTCCTCTGTAAATTTCAATTCCTCCAGATATTCGATGACCTGCTCAAGTCCGGCCGCTATCGCGAAACCGCCGCCGTCCGGGGTTTTTCGGAAAAACAAGTCGAAATAAGCGACAATCTCAGAAATTTCCGACTCGAAATAACCGTTAGCCATGGTCAGTTCGTAGAAATCGGTCAGCATTGTCATATTGTATTTGTTCATCATTATATCAATCCGCCAACTAAACATCGGACGCCGCGGCGGGTTTTCCCCCGCCATGCCGCGCCGGCGAAAAAAATCCCCGCCTCTTTGGTCCAACATTCAACGATGGACCAACAGCGGAAAAATCCCTTCCGCAGCCTCTGTCTATAATCTTTTATCATATCAGATCTTTCAGCGCTTTAAAACCTTTTTTAAAAATTTCCCCGTGTAAGATCTCTCCATTGCCGCGATTTCCTCAGGCGCTCCGACGCCCACGACAGTCCCTCCGCGATCGCCGCCTTCCGGCCCCAGATCGATGACGTGGTCCGCGCGTTTGATTACGTCCAGATTGTGTTCGATGACGATCACCGTGTTACCCCCGTCCGTCAGACGGTCAAGCACGCTGATCAATTTATCCACATCGGCGAAATGCAGGCCCGTCGTAGGTTCGTCAAGGATATAGACTGTTTTCCCCGTACCGCGCCTCGAAAGCTCCGACGCGAGCTTGACCCGCTGGGCTTCCCCTCCGGAAAGCCATGTCGAAGGCTGGCCGAGCTTGACATAACCGAGACCCACCTCTTCCAAGGTTTCCAAATGCCTCGCGATAGAGGGTATGTTCCTGAAAAATTCCAGCGCTTCGGCGATGTTCATATCCAGAACGTCGAAGATGTTCTTTTGCTTATATCTGACCTCAAGGGTTTCACGGTTGTAGCGCTTGCCTTTGCACACATCGCACGGCACGTACACATCCGGGAGGAAGTGCATCTCTATTTTAATTATACCGTCCCCGCTGCAGGCTTCGCACCGGCCGCCTTTCACATTGAAACTGAATCTGCCCTTTTCGTAGCCTCGCAGCTTCGCTTCGGGCAATTGTGTGAACAGATCGCGGATAGGCGTAAACACGCCCGTGTATGTGGCCGGATTAGAACGGGGCGTCCGGCCGATAGGAGACTGGTCTATGTCTATGACCTTGTCTACGTGTTCAATTCCGTCGATCATCCTGTATTTCCCCGGCTTCATCCTGGCCCGGTTCACGTCGTGAGCCAGCGCTTTGTACAGTATCTCGTTCACTAAGCTGCTTTTCCCGGAGCCGGAAACGCCCGTCACGCAGATAAATTTCCCCAGAGGGAAGGCGACGTCTATGCCCTTCAGGTTATTCTCCGCCGCGCCGGATATTTTGATCGTCTTCCCGTTTCCCGGCCTGCGCTCCCGCGGTATCTCTATGCGGCGTTCTCCCGTAAGGTACTGCCCCGTGACGGAAGCCTTACACGCTTTTATGTCTTCCACTGTTCCCGCCGCTATGATCTCACCGCCGTGGACGCCTGCTCCCGGCCCTATATCTATGATATGGTCAGCGGCGTACATCGTCTCCTCGTCATGTTCCACAACTATGAGGGTATTGCCGGTATCGGTGAGATTCCGCAGGGTTTTCAGCAGCTTTTCGTTGTCCCTCTGATGCAGGCCTATGCTTGGTTCGTCGAGTATATAGAGCACTCCCATCAGACTGGAACCTATCTGCGTCGCCAGACGGATGCGCTGAGATTCGCCGCCGGAAAGACTGCCCGACGCCCGCGACAAGGTAAGGTAATCAAGCCCCACGTCGATTATAAACTGCAGCCGCTCCCGAATTTCTTTCAGTATCTGGCGGGCGATGGTTTCGTCCTTGGCGGAAAGGCTCAGGCTATTCACGAATTTCAGGCTTTCTCTGATCGACATGTCGGAAAATTCCGCGATGTTCTTCCCCCCCACCGTCACCGCCAGCACCTCCGGTTTCAGACGCTTGCCGCCGCATTCGCCGCAGGGGCTGAGGCTCATGAACTTCTCCATTTTTTCCTTTATGTAATCGGAGCCGGTTTCCTGATATCTGCGCTCCAAGTTGGGAATAACTCCTTCAAATGGATGGTTTCGGTAGGACTCTGAGCCGTTATTCCTGCTTTTATAGTAATATTTCAAACGTCGGCGTCCCGTGCCGTAAAGCAGCTCTTCTTTGAATTTTTCGGGAAGCTCGCTATAGGGTCTATTCAAGTCCACGCCGTTATCTTCGGCCAGCGCGTCTATCATCTGCCGGTAAAAGCCGCTGAACTCCATGGACGCGAATATATTTCCCAGAGCGCCTCCTATGATGCTCTTGTTCTCATCCGTTATGATCAGCTCCGGATCGATGCGCTGGATGAAACCCAAGCCGTTGCAGGCGTGACATGCGCCGAAAGGGCTGTTGAATGAGAACATCCGGGGTTCCGGATCTTCTATGCTCACGCCGTGTTCAGGACACGCCAGCTTCGTGCTGAGGATGCGCTCTTCGTCCGGCGCTTCCCCCTGACGCTGGATCAGGACCATAACCAGCCCGTCGCCGTGCGAAATGGCAAGCTCGGCGGATTCCGCCAGCCGGCTCTCGCAGCCGGGTTTAACGGTGATCCTGTCAATCACGATTTCGATGCTGTGCTTTAAGTTTTTTTTCAGCTTTATTTCATCTCCGTCAAGCCGCGCGATCTCCCCGTCAACGCGGACCCTCGTGAAACCCTCTTTGAAAATCCGTGCCAGCACTTTTTCGTGTTCCCCTTTCCGCTGCCGCACCACCGGCGCCAGCAGTATCAGCCGAACGCCTTCGCGCAGGCTCATGAGGATATCGACTATCTGATCAATTGACTGGCTCTTGATCTCGCGCCCGCAGACAGGGCAATGCGGCTCGCCTATGCGCGCGTACATGAGGCGCAGGTAATCGTGGATTTCCGTTACTGTCCCAACGGTGGAGCGCGGATTTTTGCTGGTGGTCTTCTGGTCGATGGATATGGCCGGGGAAAGGCCCTCTATATATTCTACGTCAGGTTTTTCCATTTGTCCCAAAAATTGGCGCGCATAAGACGACAGACTCTCCATATACCGCCGCTGGCCTTCGGCGTAGATTGTGTCGAAAGCCAGAGAAGATTTCCCCGACCCGCTCACTCCTGTCAGCACCACCATCTTATCCCTCGGGATCCTCACGTCTACATTTTTTAAATTATGCTCATTAGCGCCTTTGATGAATAAATCTTTTGCCACTTCAAACCTCTTTTTCTTTTTACGTTATTGCTCAAACACCGGAAGGGGGATCGCTGCCGTCCTCTTCGGAACCGCGCTGACGCGCTTAGCGCGGGCGCTCACTTCACCTTTATCTCGAATATCCGGTCGCGCAGCAGGGCGGCCCGTTCGAACTCCAAGTTCATCGCGGCTTCCCTCATTTCCTTCTCAAGTTTCTTGAGGTAATCGGCTCTCTCTTTTCCCGTCATCTCCAGGACGCCGCGCTCGGCGTAATATTCGCTGCTTTCTTCGACGACCCGCGTCGCCTCAATCACATCCCGCACGCTCTTTTTGACAGTTTGCGGCGTAATCCCGTGATCGCGGTTGTACTGCCGCTGAATCACGCGCCTCCGGGATGTCTCGTACATGGCCTTTTTCATGGCGTCGCTCTCGCCGTCGGCGTACATTATCACCTTGCCGCCGACGTTGCGCGCAGCGCGGCCTATGGTCTGGATCAGCGAGGTCTCCGTGCGCAGGAAGCCCTGCTTATCGGCGTCGATTATGACGACCAGAGAGACTTCCGGAAGATCAAGCCCTTCTCTCAGCAGGTTGATACCCACCAGCGCGTCGAAGACATTCATCCGCAGATCTCGCAGTATCTCCATGCGTTCCAGCGTCTCTATGCCGGAATGCAGGTACCGCACACGTATGCCCACGTTTTTCAGATAGTCCGTCAGGCTTTCAGACATTTTCTTCGTAAGCGTGGTGATCAGCGCTTTTTCTCCCTTCTCCGCGATCCTGTTGATTTCGCCGATAAGATCGTCGATCTGGCCTTCGGTTTTCCGGATCTCTATGACCGGATCCAGCAGACCCGTCGGCCTTATGACCTGCTCCGCGCTTATGCCTCCGCTCTGTTCTATTTCATAGGCGGACGGCGTGGCGCTGATATAGACGATTTGCTTTACTATCTTCTCGAATTCATGGAATTCCAGCGGCCTGTTGTCCAGCGCCGACGGCAGGCGGAAGCCGTATTCTACCAGCGAGCTTTTCCTGGATCTGTCCCCCGCGTACATGGCCCGCAGTTGGGGAAGCATGACGTGGGACTCGTCTATTATGATGAGGAAGTCGTCGGGGAAATAGTCCAGCAGAGTATAGGGCCTGTTGCCGGCGGGCAGGCCGTTTATATGGCGTGAATAATTTTCGATGCCCTTGCAGATTCCGATCTCCCGCAGCATCTCCAAGTCATAGCGCGTGCGCTGTTCGATGCGCTGAGCCTCGACAAGTTTGTCGTGTTCTTTGAACCAGCGGACCCGCTCTTCCAGTTCCGTCTCAATTGAACCCAGCGCCCGCTTCATGTTTTCCTTAGAAGTCACGTAATGAGAAGCGGGAAAGATGGAGATATGGCTGCGCAGCGCCGTGATTTCCCCCGTGATCGGATGAATCTCCTTGAGAGACTCTATTTCGTCGCCGAACATTTCCACGCGCACCGCGTTGTCGGCGCCGGCGGGATATATGTCGATGATATCGCCGCGCACGCGGAAATCCCCCCGCGAAAAAGCCATGTCGTTTCTGGTGTACTGTATCTCCACCAGCTTTCTCAGAATGTCGTTCCTGTTCTTTTCCATGCCCGGCCTGAGAGAAAGCACATGATTTTCGTAGTCAAGCGGGCTGCCCAAGCCGTATATGCAGGAGACGCTGGCGACTATGAGCGTGTCGTCGCGTTCCGCCAGCGCCGCGGTAGCGGAATGCCGCAGCTTCTCGATCTCCTCATTGATGTCCGAATCCTTTTCGATGTATGTGTCGGTGGAAGGCACATAGGCTTCCGGCTGGTAATAATCGTAATAACTTACAAAATATTCCACTGCGTTTTCCGGAAAAAACTCCTTGAATTCACCGTGGAGCTGAGCGGCCAAAGTTTTATTGTGCGAAATAACAAGCGTCGGGCGCTGTACTCGTTCCACAACATTGGCCATAGTGAAAGTCTTTCCCGAACCCGTCACCCCAAGCAAGGTCTGATAGCGTTTGCCGTCAAAAATCCCGCGCGACAGTTTCTCCACCGCCTGGGACTGGTCGCTCATCATCTTATATTCCGAAACTATTTTAAATTTCCCCATAACGGCTGTGTACCTCTTTTTTTTGTTAATAATCAAAGGCGGGCGTCGACAGGGACATCCGCGGAAATTTTCGCCGGGCGCCTTCGCGGGCAATTCAGGAATTATCTGTAAATAAGATTGACAACTTATTCATTTCTTTGGCATATTGAATAATTCCATTCGGGGTGGAAGTCATCTTTAGTGATCCGAATTTTCTTAAAATCTTCATCCTGCACAGTAATTC
>JAITPU010000030.1 GCA_031289235.1 Eubacteriales Family XIII. Incertae Sedis bacterium | reverse complement strand
ATGACGACGCGGCCGTCCATCTTAAATGCGAGTTCGCCTTTAACGTAATGTATCATTCGTGTTTCTTCGGCCCGGGAGTCCGCCGGCCTTTCGCGTATCAGCGCACATGCGCGCTTCCGTGTAATTTTTCCTGAAAACGGCGGCGGTATCCCGACGAATGGCCGTGGCAAATCGCGGCCGCCAGCGCGTCCGCCGCGTCGTCGGGCCGCGGGATTTCTTTCAGGCGCAGTATATTTTTGACCATCGCCTGCATTTGTGTTTTTTCCGCGCGCCCATAACCCGTAAGCCCCTGCTTTATCTGCAGCGGCGTATACTCACATATCTCCAGCCCGGAATTGACGCAGGCCAAAATCACGGCTCCCCGCGCCTGCCCCACCATGATGGCGGTTTTCGCGTTGCTGTTAAAAAAAAGCTCCTCAAGGGAAGCCACGTCCGGCTCATATTCCTGAATTACATCCATCAATTCTGTGTATAAACATTTAAGCCTGTCCGGCATATTCACGCCGGAAGCAGTGGTAATCGTCCCATACCCGCAAAGGGAAAACTTGCTCCCTTCCATATTGATTGCTCCGTAGCCAAGAATGGCGTAACCGGGGTCGATGCCAAGAATCTTCAAAACTCACTCCATATCTGTTTTTCTTATGTTTCAATTTAGCATATTCCATCCGAAAAGTCAAACCGGACAGAGCAACGACGTACGGCTCACGCAGAGTGTTTGTAAGCATACAAAGGCAGCCGCCGACAGGGGCTGGACGCGGGAGTTTCCTCGCGGCGCCCTTGTGTTCAAATGAAAAATTGTTGAATCCGCAGTCTTTTTAGGATATGATTAAATTACAAAACGTTCGGCGATGTATGCTGGACATAGCGCCTTTGCAAAAAGATTGGCCTTATAGCAACGATTTCTCCGAAGCGGAAAGAAATGAAGAAACGTATCATGATCACTCATCTTTCCATAAATAACTTCGCCACCGTCGAACAGATCGAAGCGGATTTTCATCCGGGGCTTACCGTTATAACCGGGGAAACCGGCGCGGGAAAGTCCGTCATTATCGACGCTGTCAGCTTGGGTTTGGGCAGCCGCGCAGACACTGCCATGGTCCGAACCGGGCAAAAGAAAGCTTTGATCCAGCTTGTGACGGAGTTTAATGGTGAAGAGATAATTCTGACGAGGGAAATTTCCGCCTCCGGCAAAAGCATCGCCAAAATCGACGGTGAGATCTTTTCCCTGGCTCAGCTTTCCGCTTTTTCCAGGGAAATCGCGGATATCCACGGGCAATACGACCATCATTCTCTCTTCCGTACTGAAAATCATTTGCGGCTTATCGACGCTTATCACAGCAAAACCATCGCGCCGGCGCGGCAAAAGGTAGCCGATGTTTACGAGGATTACTCCAAGACCGGCCGGGAGCTTTCGGTGCTGCTGCGCGGCGAGGCTGACGCCGAACGGCGGCTGGACTTCATGCGCTTTGAACTTGACGAAATCGAAAAGGCCCGCCCTCTTCCCGGAGAAGACGACGAACTGCGGGAGCAAATGGCGCTTTTGCAAAATAGCGAAGCTATTTACGGGAGTCTTTCCGCCGCTTATGAGGCTTTGTTTGAAAACAGCCCCTCCATATCCGGCGAACTTGGCGAGGTTCTTCAAAAACTGCGGGAGGTGTCTCCGTTTTCTGAAAAGCTGCGGGATATGGAAGCCGTAATTTCAGACTGCTACTATAGTCTGGAGAGTCTTTCTTCGGAGATGCGCGCTTACAGAGAAAGCATGGATTTTTCTTCCGAAACCCTTGACCGGACTGTCGCGCGGCTTGATACGCTGGAGCGGCTGAACGCGAAGTACGGCGGCAGCACGGCTAAAGTTCTCGAATACCGTGAAAAGCTGCTCCGGGAACTCGGAAACGCGGAAAGCGCCGGCGAACAGAAAGCCGTACTGGAAGAGCGCTTAACCGCGCTGAAGGACGAACTGAGCGCCCTCTCCGCGAAGCTGCGCGGGCTTCGGCTCGCCTCAGCCGAAGAACTGGCGCGGAAGATCAACGCCGAACTTGAGGGGCTGAATTTCAAAAATGCGCGTTTTGAAGTGCGGTTCAATGAAATTGAAAATATTCCCGGCGCGTTTTCTGAAAACGGGTTTGACACCCTCGAGTTTTTGATCTCCGCGAACAAAGGGCAGCCCCTGCTTCCCCTCGTGAAAATAGCGTCGGGCGGTGAGATGTCGCGAATGATGCTGGCTTTCAAAGCGGTAATAGGCGATTACGACCGAATTCCGACAATGATTTTTGACGAGATCGACAGCGGCGTCAGCGGTGTTACCGCCAGCGTCGTCGGCGAAAAACTGCGGCGCATGTCGAAGAACCATCAGATCATCTGCATCACCCATCTGCCGCAGATTGCCTCCTGCGGCGAGCATCATTACATGATACAGAAAAGCGACGACGGCGAAATGACCCGCACCACTCTTCTGCCCCTCGAAGGAGAAGAGCGCGTCATGGAAGTGGCCCGGCTGCTCGGAGGCTCGAATATCACAGGGAAAACCTGCGAAAGCGCCCGCGAGCTAATTCGTTTTTCTTCTTTATGAGCGATAAAAACGCCTTTCGCGCATAGATTAATGGCGAAAGGCGCTGATATTAAAAATCAACCTTCTTAGCTTTTTATAGGCCGTAAAATTCAAACGGAGATTTTTTCCTGCACGTCGTAAGATGTTTGATTGGAACGGCTATTCCGAATCCGTTGCTTCGACGCTTTCCACGCTTACAGCTTCCTCAGCGGGTTCCGGGTCCGACGCGCTTCCCCCGTCCGCGTCAAGAGATTCAGCCGCGCTTTTCTCAGCCTGTTCGTTCTCGCCGGTTTCGTCCGTCTTTTCATTTGCAACCGATGCAACCGGCGCGCTTTCATGTGAGACTTCCGGTTTCAATTCCGATTCGTCCGATTCGACAATCAGCAACTCATGTTTAGATACATCCACAACGACTCCCGTTTCCGCAAGTTCTTCATCGCTTTCGGCGTCAGGTTCAACCGTGCCGGCGGTTTCTGTTTCCGCAGGGTCTTCGCTGATTTCGACGGCAAACTCAATCGCGCCGGCGATTTCTATCGCGCTGGCAGCTTCTGTTTCCGCGGTTTCTTCACTGATTTCGGCGGCAGACTCAGTCGCTCCGGCGGCTTTTGTTTCCGCAGGTTCTTCGCTGCTTTCGAAAGCAGATTCAACCGCATCGGCAGTTCCTGCTTCCGCAGGCTTTTCGCTGTCTTCTGTGGCAGTCTCAACCGCGTCCGTTTTAGCTTCTTCCGGTCTTTCCAGAGTTTCCCTTATGCTGAGGCTGATCCGTCTCCTCGCCTTATCGACGTCGAGGATTTTCGCCTTTATCTGCTGCCCGACGCTGATTTCGTCGGAGATATTCGCGACGCGCTTGAACGCGATTTCAGAGATGTGAACCAGTCCGTCAAGGCCCGGTTCCAGTTCCACAAACACGCCGTAATCCTTGATTTGGACGGCCTTGCCGGATACCACTTGGCCCACCGCGTATTTTTCATCGATTATGCTCCACGGCTCCGGCAGATTCTGTTTGTAGCCGAGCGAGATCTTTTCCTTTTCCCTGTTCATGGAAAGGATCTTCACGTTTATCTTTTCGCCGATCTCCAAAACTTCCTGCGGATGTTTCAGCTTGCCCCAAGAGATCTCGGAAATATGCAGAAGTCCGTCAATGCCTCCGATATCCACGAAAGCGCCGTAATCGGTGAAACGCATCACTGTGCCTTCGATCGTGTCGCCCACGTTCAACGAATCCCAGATTTCCTCCATGCGTTTCCGCCGTTCCTCTATCAGCACGGCCTTGCGCGAAAACACAACTTTATTCCTCTTCTGATCCACCCGGCTGACTTTGACCATAAACACACTGCCGACAAACTCGTCCGCCCTGTCTACAAACCTGTCCGAAAGCTGGGACAGGGGGATAAATCCGTAAATTTCTTTAAAGACCGCTATAACTCCGCCGTTTACCGCCTTTATCACCTTCGCCTCAATTGAGGTTTTTTCTTCATAGGCGATATTGACGTCTTCCCAGTACTCGCTGATTATAACTTTTTTCTTTGAAAGGAGGATATTTCCATCGTTGTCATCCGTCTTCAGCACCTTTACCTGGACTTCATCGCCTTCTTTGAACAGGTCGGGTATTTTCTGGTCCCCTTCCAGCGCGATCTCATCTCTGGGTATGACGCCGTCTTTTTTACAGCCCAGATTCACGATGACATCCCGGTCCGAAACCTGAATCACAGTTCCCGTGAGTATTTCTCCGTTTCGCGGCAACCGTAACGACCGTTCGATTTCGTCCATGAAATCTCCCATTAAATCTTTTTCATTTTCAACGTTAATTTCACTCATCGCGGCAATGACCTCCTTAATCACGCGTTCAGGCGTAGACGCGCCTGCAGCGATTCCTATTGTATTACATTTTTTTACTCCTTTCAATGGTAAATCTTCTATATTTTCAACAAAATACGATTTTTTGCAATTTTTTTGCGCTATGCCGTAGAGATTTCTCGTATTGGCGCTGCTCTTATCGCCTATAATTATCATAATATCTGACATTTGAGCCGTTTTTTTACAGCTTTCCTGTCTTTTGGCAGTCGCGTCGCAGATGGTATTGCTGATAACCGCGTCCGCGTTGTTCTCCGTCAGACAAGCGGATATTTCGTCGAAATGCTCTCTCGTCGCGGTGGTCTGCGCCACAACGAAAAGCTTGCCGCGCCGAATTTCCCGCGCTTCCGCCACGGAATCGGCTATGATCGCGGAATTGCCGCACCAGCCGTTGATGCCGACGACCTCCGGGTGCGTCCTGTCGCCTATTATGAGTACGCTGCGGCCCTCCGCCCTCGCGTCCGCTGCAAGCCGCCGGATGCGGCTGACGAAAGGGCAGGTGGTATCGACGATTTTCAGCTTCTGTTTTTCCGCGCGCGCGTAAAACTCCCTTCCTTCGCCGTGGGAACGGACGATGATCGTCGCGCCCGCTTCCGCCTCTTCCGGTTCGCTGATAAAGCGCAATCCTTTTTCGGAAAGCTCCTTCATCACGGAGGCGTTGTGGATCAGCGGGCCGCAGGCGTAAATAACTTCGCGCCCCGGCAGGGCGCGCGACAGTATTTCCTCCGTCCTCTGAAGCGCCTGCCGCACGCCGAAGCAATAGCCGGAGTGCTCGGCCAATAATATTCTCAACGCCCTTCCCCTTTGCCCCTCTATCCGACGCAGCGAAATTTTCCGCACATAGTGCCGACCGCGCGGCTTCCTAAATGCAATCGCACAGCATGTCGGCGCAGCAGTAACACTGCATCAAACGGCACATCTGCGAGGATGAATCATATCCTTTGCGGTACGCGTTGGTTTGATATCCGTTCGACCGCGTCATGACGTTGTTCATCGCACCGCGGTATTCCATGTTGTCAGGTTCCATGGACACGGCGGTCTGCAAATTCCCGACAGCTTCGTTATACCAGCCTTTCTTGAACTGCACCATGGAAGACAGGAAAAACCATTCGCCGTTTCGCACGCCCGAACGGTTCAGCATCCGCTCCGCGCTCAAAATGTCGCCGCGGTTAATAGCGCGGCGGACCGCGGTCATATCAGCAGTCATCTCATCAGAACTTTTCGAGTGTTCACGAGGCTCGGAGCGCCACGAAGCGCCGCCGCCGTCTTTCATGAGATATTCGTAGGCTTCGTTTATTTCCCGCAGTTTTTCCTCCGCCAGCCTGTAAAGAGGATTGCCCTGATATTTGTCAGGATGATATTTCTTTACCAGTTCTCTGTAAGCGGCTTTTATCTCTTCTTTGCTCGCGCCTTTGCGGATTCCTAAAACTTCATAAGGGTTATTCATAATTGCCGCCATTTCCCGCGGGCAGCAAACGGGCCGCGCGCAAGGAACATCCTTTCAATAGAAAACTAAGCGAAAACCGATGATTTACGGCCATTACACCGACGAAACCGATCTGTCATTGATTTGCGGCCGCACAATGAATATTATCACATTTGAATGATCCGGCGCACTGTTTTTTGTTGTCTTGCGCTATTATTTCTTCCGTCTTGCGCAGTAGGCCGAGGAATATTATGTTTTCGACTACGCCCCTGTGTTTTTTCAAAGGCAGGAGCCTCAGGTTTTCAGAAAGTTCAGACAAATTTAAAAGCGCGGTCAGCTTCACCCTTTCGCAAATCCTGGCGCGGAAATCCGGCTGAGATTCTTCCGCGTTTTCTCCCCGCCTGTACCCGAAATTCAGCAGCAGCGAATTATAATTCCCGTATTTCAGATCCTTTTCAATATCGTCAAAGGCGTCCATGAGACAGATCCATTTCCCAAGATGGTATCCGATCCTGCGCAGCGCGCAGCTCAGGCCGCTCTCATTTTCTTTGTTTAAAGCATCGTCCGTTATTTCGCCGTAATCGAAAATTTCCCGCATCAGAAAGGCAAAGGGTTCGGACGCCATATCGAATGAAGCGCAGCCCGCCGCCTCAAGTTCTCCCATCCGCGACAGGTTCGCACGGATCGAATCGCATTTTTCCGGCAATCTGCCGCTGATCCTGCTATGAGCCCTTCGCAGGATCTGTTTTCCCGCGAAGGCCGAGATTTTCCTCTCATCGCCGATATCGTCGACACATTTAAAATACGCCATGACTAACAGCATATCGGCGGCGTAGTCGATCTCCCGCGTAGCCTCCGCAATGCCGCGCTTAGCGGCGGGATGCGCCACGCAGCGTCTCATTTTCACCGCGTCCCGTCTTTCGGACAGCGCCGAGAGGAGCATGGCGAGCAGCACCGAATCAAAACTCAGAAAAAGGCGCGGAAGCTGGCCGTATCGCGCGCCGATAGACCTGCAGACGCCGCAGTAGTAAGCTCTGTACGCTTCGTATTCTCTGATTTTAAGCTCACTCTTCTCCGGCTGTATATATCCCAGCATAAAATATACTCACGATACGCGCGCTTCAGGCCGTTCGGGACGCGTTTCCGCCGACCGGAATTTCGGCGGCCGGAATCACCGTTTTATTTGAACAATTCCTTCAGCGTGTCCGCAAACTTTTTCCGCCTTGGATAGCTGTCCAAGCTTTTGCTCTCGCCGAAATTCTTGATATGTTTCTTCTGTTCGGACGTAAGCTTCGTCGGAACTTCGATCCCGACCTTAACGTATAGATCCCCCGGTTTGCCGTCGCGCAGGGATCTTATGCCCTTGCCTTTAAGGCGGAACACCGTATCCGGCTGGGTGCCGGACGGAATTTTATATGTGACCTTTTCGCTCAGCGTCGGCACGACGATAGTGTCTCCCAGCGCCGCCTGGTTAAAAGCGATGGGAAACTCAAGCCAGAGGTCAGCGCCGTCTCTCTTGAAAAGCCTGTGAGGGTTCACGGCGATGACAGCGTAGAGGTCGCCGCTGGGTCCGCCGTCCGCGCCCGGTTCTCCCTGACCTCTCAGCGATATGACGGAATTGTTGTCCACGCCGGCCGGAATATCAACGGAAATCGTGACGTTTTTTCGCTGTTTTCCCGAACCGCCGCATTTTTTACAGGGCTTTTCGTTGATCTCCCCGTTCCCGCCGCATCTGGAGCACGGACTCACGTTGGTGAACTGGCCGAAAGGCGTTTTTTGCTGCGTTCGGGTCTCTCCCGAGCCGCCGCATACGGGACACCGGATCTTTGAAGAACCCTTTTCCGTGCCCGAGCCGCCGCACTCGTCGCATGCCACACTTTTAAAGATCTGAATTTTTTTATTTGTTCCGAACGCCGCTTCCTCAAAGCTGATCCTTATTTCCTTCTGCAGATCACGGCCTTTTCGCGGCCCGTTTCTCCTTCTGGCGCCGCCGGAACCTCCGAACATTCCCCCGAACAAATCGCCGATGATATCTTCGAATCCGCCGAAGCCGTTCCCCGCGCCTCCAAAGCCGCCGCCGCCGAAACCGGCGTTCGGATCTACTCCGGCGTGGCCGAATCTGTCGTAGCGTTCTTTTTTCTGCGGATCGGAAAGAACGCCGTAAGCCTCGTTCACCTCTTTGAATTTTTCTTCGGCGCTTTTGTCGCCGGGGTTCTTGTCCGGATGGAATTCCATGGCTTTCTTGCGGAAAGCTTTTTTGATCTCTTCCTCCGAAGCGCCTTTTTTAAGCTCAAGAACCTCGTAAAAATCTCGTTTTTCAGCCATTATCCAATTTTACCTCTGACGCCGAACCTCTTATTTATTTAGTTTCGTCGTCCACTACTTCGTAATCAGCGTCAACCACGTTGCCGCGCGGCGCTTCCGTGCTGCCGCCGCTGTCCGAACCCTGCGCCTCAGAACCGCCTGCCGTCCGCTGAGCCGCCGCCTGCGAGTAAATTTTCGCGGATATTGTGTGGAATTCGTTAGTCAGGCTTTCCATTTTCTGCTTTACATCGATCAA
>JAITPU010000027.1 GCA_031289235.1 Eubacteriales Family XIII. Incertae Sedis bacterium | reverse complement strand
CCCCCCGGAACCCGCTCCGCATCCCATGGGTTTTTAGTGATCCCGTAATAAGAAGTCTCCGTCGAGCTGCCCATGGCAAATTCGTCCAGATTTGTCTTTCCGATAATGACCGCGCCCGCCGCCTTAAATTTTTCAACAACGTGCGCGTCGTAAGGAGGTCTGAAATTCTCCAGCATCCTCGACGCCGACGTGGTCAAACGGTCCCGCACGCAGATATTGTCTTTCACGGCTACCGGAACTCCGGCGAGCGGTGACGTCAATTCTCCGCTCTCTATGCCTTTCTGCGCTTCGCGGGCGTCCCGCAGCGCTTCTTCCCGGAAAACCGTGATGTAGGCGTTTATAGCGGCGTCTTCCTCTTGGATCGCGCGCAGATACTCTTCAACGGCTTCCGGACTGCTGATCTCCCTTTTCTTTATTTTTTCGCCAAGCTCAAGGGCGCTCAATCGCCTTATATCCATTCCGTCCTCCGCGCAGAATTCGTCCCGTCAATTTTGGCTCCGTTCAACAAATCCTAATCTTCCACCGTCTTAAATACCTTAAAGAAATCTTTCTTCGCTTCCGGCGCGTTAGCGAGCATCGCCCGCCTTTCGTCCCCGTTCGTAACGACGTCTTCCCTGAAACGGTTGACCTCTTCAAAGGCGTGCGTCATCTCGGGAAGGCCCTCCGTGTCTATCTCGTTCAGCTTGTCCACGTAGGCGAATATATCTGTCAGATCCTTTTTCCTGGCCTCTTTCTCTTCGGCGGAAAGCTCCAATCGGGAAAGTTCTCCGATATATTCCGTTAATTCAGCGGTTATTTCCAATTTCTCCTCCGTCCCCGAGCATTATCCCGGCGGTTAAACACAGTCAGCCGAAGCGGTCTTTTCTCGGCGCATAGTGTGAACAGACGTTCTCCTTCAAGCGATTCCAAGCCCCAAACGCTCTTTCACTCGCTTCAAAGTTTTCTCCGATATCTCGTTCGCCCGTTCCGCGCCGTCGCGCAAAATTTCTTTCAGGACGCCTGACTCCCGGATTTCCTTGAAACGTGTTCTGATCGGCGTCAGCGCCTCAGTGACGACGGCCGCCAGTTCATTTTTGAAAGTCCCGTATCCCGCGCCCCTGTATTTCTTTTCTATCTCCGCGACAGAAGCTCCCGAAAACGCGCTGTATATGTTTAACAGATTGCTGATCCCCGGTTTGTTTTCCGCGTCAAAACGTATTTCCCCGCCGGAATCCGTCGTGGCTCTCATCACGGCTTTCCTTATCTTAGGCCCGTCGTCCAAAAGCGAGATGGAACTTAAAGGATTCACCGCGCTCTTGCTCATTTTTGAGAGCGGGTCGTCCAAGGACATGATGCGCGCGCCCGTCCTCAGAAATCTCCCCTCGGGAACCTTGAAGACGCCGCCGTACCTGTTATTGACCCTCGCGGCGATATCCCTGCAAAGCTCAATGTGCTGCTTCTGATCGCCGCCCACGGGGACGATATCTGTGTCGTAGAGCAGGATATCGGACGCCATGAGCACGGGGTAGCTGAACAAACCCGCGGACGTGGATTCTCCGCCTCTGCCTTTATCCTTAAACTGGGTCATGCGGGAAAGCTCGCCCATATAGGCGTTGCACATCAGCGCCCAAGCCAATTCCGCGTGGCCGGGCACCTCGGATTGGACAAAGATCGTTGATTTTTTCGGATCAATCCCGACCGCCAGATAAAGCGCGGCTACGTCCAGCGTATTTTTTCTGAGTTCTTTCGGATCCTTCGGCGTGGTAACGGCGTGCATATCCACTATGCAATAGAGACACTCGTTGTCTTCCTGCAGCTCGACGAACTGTCCGAGCGCGCCCAGATAATTCCCGATATGTATGCTGCCTGTCGGCTGAACTCCTGAAAATACTCGTTTCATGCCATTCATAACCCTGCCCGCGACGGCCTTTATTACAGCGTTTAGTTGGCGGCCCAACATCGTGCCGGAAGCGGCTATTTCATATCAATTTCTATCTGCGCGGATTCCCCGGCGCCGGCCTCCTCAGCGTCGTCTTTGATAACCTTGGCCATCGCGATGATGTTGGTTTCGTCTCCGACCTTCATGATCTTCACGCCCTGCGTGGCGCGGCTGCGCTTTGAAACGTCGTCGGCGCCTATCCGTATGATGATCCCGTCGGAATTGATCAGCAGCACTTCGTCGCCGTCGCGAACCACCATAGCGCCGATCAGCTCTCCCGTTTTTTTGAACTTCGCCTTATCGTAGGTCAACAGTCCCTTGCCGCCGCGCGACTGAATCTTATATTCCCGCACCGGCGTCCTCTTTCCGTAGCCGAACTTCGTCACGACAAGAAGTTCTTCGTCGGCTTCCGCAAGTTCCATCGCGACCACCTCGTCGCCTTCTTCGAGCTTTACGGCCCTTACTCCGCCCGCGGCCCTTCCCATGCTCCTGACGTCGCTTTCGGGGAAACATATACATTTCCCATTTTTGGTAACAATTATCACATTGCTCGCGCCGCCGACCTGCATGACGCCGATAAGTTCGTCGTCATCCTTCAGGCTGATCGCGATCAGGCCGTTTTTCCGTCTGCCTTCAAACTGTGAAAGCGGCGTTTTTTTAATCGTCCCGCTTTTTGTGACGGAAATCAGATATTTGTCGTCCGCGAAGTCTTTCACGGGCAGCAAAGCCGTGATCTTTTCCCGCTGCATGAGGTTCAGGAAATTTATGGCAGGAGTCCCTCTTGCTGTCCTCTGCGCGTCGGGAATCTCGTAAGCTTTGATTTTATGCGCCTTGCCCGTGTTGGTAAAGAACATCAGATAATCGTGGGTAGACGTCATGATGAGGCTTTTCACGAAGTCGTTGTCCCGCGTGGTCAATCCCATGACGCCTTTTCCACCACGTTTCTGAACTTTATAATTGTCCGCTGAAACCCGCTTTATGTAGCCGAGATGCGTGAGAGTAACCGCTACTTTCTCTTCGTCTATAAGATCTTCTTCGTCTATCTCGCCCGCGTCCGCTATGATCTGCGTCCTTCTTTTGTCGTTGTGCTTTTTTTTAATTTCCAGCAGTTCTTCCCTGACAACGTTCATGAGCGTCTTTTCATCCGCGAGGAGACTGTTATAATACGCTATTTGTTTCTGAATCCCCGCGTATTCCTCTTCCAGCTTTTCCCTTTCAAGGCCCTGAAGCCTGATGAGGCGCATGTCCAAGATCGCCTGCGCTTGGATTTCGGACAGGTTGAACCGGTCCATCAACTTCTGCTTCGCGTCGTTATAACTTTCGCGAATGGTCTTGATGACTTTGTCTATGTTGTCGAGAGCGATGCGCAGGCCTTCAAGGATGTGCGCGCGCGCCGCCGCTTTGTTCAGGTCGAACGCGGTTCTTCTGGTTACGATATCTTTTTGGTGTTTCAAATATTCCGCGAGTATCTGATACAGGGTCAACACTTTGGGTTCGCCGTTCACAAGGGCGAGCATGATCATGCTGTAACTTTCCTGAAGCTGCGTATGCTTGTACAACCTGTTGAGTATGACCTGCGGATTGCCGTCCCTCTTCAGCTCTATGACGACGCGCATACCCTTGCGGTTGGATTCGTCGCGTATATCGGAGATTCCGCTGACCCTTTTGTCTTTTACCAGTTCAGCCATTTTTTCGATAAGCCTCGACTTGTTGACCTGATACGGTATTTCCGTCACGACGATCTGCTGTTTGCCCCTTGGGGTTTCTTCTATCTCCGTCTTGGAGCGCACGAGTACCTTGCCGTGTCCGTTGCGGTACGCTTCTTTCGCGCCGTTTTTTCCCAAAATCGCCGCGCCTGTAGGGAAATCCGGCCCTTTTACGATTTTGATCAGGTCTTCTATCCCCGTTTCCGGGTCGTCGATCAGCTTCACCGTCGCGTCGATCACCTCGCCGAGATTATGCGGCGGTATCGACGTCGCCATGCCCACGGCTATTCCGTTGGATCCGTTCACCAAGAGGTTGGGAAATCTGGACGGAAGCACGGACGGTTCCCTTTCGTCCCCGTCGAAGTTCGGTTCAAAATCAACGGTATCTTTTTCGATATCCCGCAGCATTTGAAGCGCAAAAGGCGTCATGCGCGCTTCCGTATACCGCATGGCCGCAGCGCCGTCGCCGTCAACGGAACCGAAATTTCCGTGCCCGTCCACCAGCATATAACGGATTGAAAACTCCTGCGCCATCCTCACCATCGCGTCGTAAACGGACGAATCTCCGTGCGGATGGTATTTGCCCATGACGTCGCCCACTATACGCGCTGATTTCTTATAAGGCTTATCCGGCGTCAGAGCGAGTTCGCTCATGCCGTAAAGGATCCTCCTGTGTACCGGCTTAAGTCCGTCCCGCGCGTCTGGGAGCGCGCGGCCCACGATGACGCTCATGGCGTAATCAATATAGGAATCCTTCATCTCGTCATGTATCTCGTGCTGGATAAGCTTTTTATCGTTTCCTGTCAAATCCATTAAATCCATACTCAATTCTCCGGCTTATTTTTCACAAATTCCTATTTGTGCCATCATTTAAAGCTATGTTCCGCTGGGGCGGATGTTGCTGCTGCGCGTCTGCGCTGCCTTACAGCGATCTAAATATCAAGATTCTTTACATATTTCGCGTTTTCTTCTATGAACCGTTTTCTCGGCGGAACTTTATCGCCCATCAGCATGGCGAAGATCTCGTCGGCGGCGGCCACATCGTCGAGGGTCACTTGTATCAGCGTCCTGTTGTCAAAATCCATAGTGGTGTCCCAAAGCTGCTCGGCGTCCATTTCTCCAAGCCCTTTGTACCTTTGAATCACCTGTTTTCCGCCGTTGAACCCCGCCAAAAGCTTTTCCTGCTCCCTCTCCGAATAAGTGTAATACACTTCCTTCCCTTTTTTTACCTGATAAAGCGGCGGCTGCGCGATATAGACGTATCCGTTCTGGATCAGCGGCGTCATATAGCGGTAAAAAAACGTCAGGAGCAATGTACGGATATGCGCTCCGTCAACGTCGGCATCCGTCATTATGATGATCTTATGATATCTCAATTTCTCTTCGCTGAATTCGTCACCGATATTGCAGCCAAACGCCGTGATCATGTTTTTGATCTCGTCCGAATTCAGTATTTTGTCCAGCCTCGCCTTTTCAACATTGAGGATTTTCCCTCTCAGCGGCAAAATCGCCTGTCTCTTTCTGTCCCTGCCGCTTTTCGCGGTACCTCCGGCGGAATCTCCCTCTACCAAGAAGATTTCCGATATGACGGGATCTTTTTCCGAGCAGTCCGCCAGTTTCCCGGGCAGCGCGATGCTGTCCAGCACTCCCTTTCTGCGGGTAAGTTCGCGCGCTTTTCGCGCGGCTTCTCTCGCTCTGGCGGAGCGCAGGCATTTATCGACTATGATCCTCGCCTGAGAAGGATTCTCTTCGAGAAAGGCCATGAGGTTTTCGTTGGTGCTCGTTTCTACAAAGCCCCTCATTTCGCTGTTTCCCAGTTTTGCCTTCGTCTGGCCCTCAAACTGCGGATCCGTCAGCTTGACGGAAACGATGGCGGTAAGCCCTTCCCGGACATCCTCGCCTGCAAGCGCTTCTTCGTTTTCTTTTAAATATTTGTTTTTTCTTGCGTAATCGTTAAACACCCTGGTGAGCGCAGACTTAAACCCCACCATGTGGGCGCCGCCTTCCGTCGTGTTTATGTTGTTCGCGTATGAAAGGATCGTCTCATTGTAACGATCCGTGTACTGCATGGCTATTTCCGCTTCAACCTCGCCGCCCTTGCGTACGTCGAAATATATGATGTCCGGATGAATAGGCTCTTTATTTTTGTTTTGATGCCTTACAAATTCTTTTATCCCGCCTTCATAGTGAAATATTTCTTTTTTTTCTTTGCCGCTTCTCTGATCTTCGAGACTTATCTTCACGCCTTTGTTCAAAAACGCCATTTCTCTGAGCCTGTGCTCCAGCGTATCGTAATCAAATTCTATCTCTTCGAAGACTTCCGGGTCAGGTTTAAACAGGGTTTTGGATCCTGTTTCTTTTGATTGTCCCGTGATTTTCAGCGCTGTTTTCGTTTTTCCTCTGGAATATTCCTGTCTGTATACGTTTCCGTTCCTCTTTATCTCGACTTCCATTCTCTCCGAAAGCGCGTTCACGACTGAAGCGCCCACGCCGTGCAATCC
>JAITPU010000048.1 GCA_031289235.1 Eubacteriales Family XIII. Incertae Sedis bacterium | reverse complement strand
ACGCGCCCGCCCATGCTTTATACTATTTCCCGTTCCATGACTTAATCCTCTTAAAAACAGCCGCCAACCTGCCGCCAGCGGAGATCAGGCTGAGTTCGTCGGCTTGTATTGCTCCGATTTTAAACACCGCGGCGACGTAAACGGCCGCGCCCGCGCAGATCGCAAGCAGGCAGGAAAGGCTGCCGCCTAATAAACCGGCGAGGGCGTAATAAACCGCCGTTACAGTGACTCCCATCATGGCGCCGCACGCCAGCGGTTTTAAAACGGAAAGCTTAATATCAAAGTTGATATTTGTTAAATTTTTCACATAGTATAAATTCAATAACGCAATCACAAGGTAGCCGAGAGTACTCCCCAACGCCGCCCCGTCGATATTCAAGGAAGGAACAGCGGCCAGAAACCAGGTGGAAACCGTCTTGACCGCGACGCCGGCCAACAGGCTGATCACAGGCAGAGAGGCTTTCCCCAGTCCCTGCAGGATGCCCGCCATCGTCTGCGCCACAGACAGGAAGATAACGCCGCCCCCGAGTATCGCGAGGCAGGCTGCCGCGCCCGCCGCGCTCTCCGCTTTCATGGGATAGATGAGCGTCATTATGGGCCTGGCCAGCAGCATAAGGCCGAAACTGCACGGAACCCCTATGAGCATGGCTGTGCGCAGCCCCATCTTTATGTTCGTATCTAAAAAACCGCGATCCTCTGTACTTTTGGCCGCCGCGACGGCGGGCACAAGGCTAATCGCGACCGAAAGAGCCAGCGCCATGGGAATGTTTATTATCGGCGCGGCAAAGCCCGACATCAGGCCGTACAGGCTGTTGGCTTCCTGCTCGGAAAAACCCGCCGCCTGCATACGTCCCATGGAAATGAGCACGTCCACTATGTTCATGATGGGCAGGATCGAAACGCCGATGGTCGTGGGAATGGCCAGCGCCGCGAGAGTTTTGAGCAATTCTCCCGCTTTCACGCGCTCAGGGTTTTGATCTTTAATTATCCTGCTTCTTACACCGCCCCGTCTGATCCAATATATGACCATCAAAGCGAGAACGCCCGCCACCGGGCCCGCGCTCGTGCCCAAGCTGCCGCCGGCCGCCGCGATTTTTATACCTTTGGGCACAAGCGCGACGGCGAGGACCAGACTGACGGAAACCCGAACCGCCTGTTCGATAAGCTGCGACGCGGCTGTGGGCAGCATTTCCTGCATACCCTGAAAATATCCCCTGAATACCGACATGACGGGCACAAAAAGCAGAGCCGGAGAAATCGCGGCCATAGCGTAATATGCGCCCGGATTGTTAAAAATCTTCACAAGCGGTTCCGCGAAAAAAAATACGGCGAGAAAGGCAATGAGCCCGAAGGCGAACATCAGCGTAAAAGCCAGCTTGAATACCCGGTGGGCTTCCGCGTATTCGCCGACGGCTATGCGTTCCGAAGTCATCTTGGAAATCGCGGCCGGCGCGCCATTGGTAGAAAAAACCAGCAGGAACACGTAAATCGGATAGGCGGTCTGGAAGTATCCCATGCCTTCCTCCCCGATGATGTTTGCCAGCGGTATGCGCATCACAGCGCCCATTACCTGCACCAGCAAACCCGCCGCTCCCAGCACCGCCGCGCCTTTTATAAATGTTTTTTTTGCCATACTTATGCAATGCTCCCCCGCGCGTTCGCGGCTTTATTATTCCCGCAATCAAATTGCGGCGACAAGGCGGCGAAGATTTTTTCGCGCGCCGCGCGACCTGTCCCGCTGATACCGGCGGGCATCAAGAAGTTCCGCCGCGCGATGTGACGGAAAAAGACCGCCGCGCCCGCTGTATTTCAGCTGCCGGAGCAATAACTTTAAAACATTCGCCGCCGCCACAAGAATCCTGTACAATGTCTGCATTATCGCATATATACGGCGTTTTCACAAGAAATATAATGCTGATTCGCATTTAAAACCTTAGCATAAAGCGAAGCGGCAGATACTGTTTTCCGCCATTCGTTCCAAAATTTGGAACGAAATCTAAATAAGAAACAGTTATAAAGCTCAATTTTGTGACTGTTGCGCCGACAATTAAACATTGGACAAAGCAGCGAGGGATTTTTCCTCCGGATATTGAACCCGAAACGGCGTAAATTTAGCGTAAAGCAGCTTGATTCCAAATGGCAAAACGTGTAAAATGTCATTGCGCGCCGCGATCGGAAAAGAGACAGCCGTCGCCGCGTTTTGAAAGAGTGAAAAAGGAGAGCGAAAATATGACAGCGGCAAACGCACATTGCAAACCAACCATGCTCATGATCCTCGACGGTTACGGTTTCAGGACGGAAACGCACGGAAACGCCGTCGCCGCCGCGGAAAAACCTCATTTGGACAGAATATTCAGCGCCTGGCCGCACACAACCATCGCCGCCAGCGGCGGCGACGTAGGCCTGCCCGACGGCCAGATGGGCAATTCGGAAGTGGGGCATCTGAATATCGGCGCGGGCCGCGTCGTTTATCAGGAACTGACCAAAATAACGAAATCCATAGCCGACGGGGATTTTTTCACAAATCGCGTCCTAATTGACGCGATAAGCCGCGCTACGGAAACAGGCCGCGCGCTGCACATAATGGGGCTGGTTTCCGACGGCGGCGTCCACAGCCATATCGACCATCTCTTCGCGCTCATCGATCTCGCAGCGGAAAAGGGGCTTCGGGAGGTTTACATACACAGCTTTCTCGACGGGCGCGATGTACCCCCGCGCTCCGCTGATCAATATCTGGCGAGACTTGAAAAGAAAATTGCCTCCGCCGGAGTAGGAAAGATCGCCACTGTTTCAGGGAGATACTACGCGATGGACAGGGACAACCGCTGGGAACGCGTACAGAAGGCTTACGACGCCATGACGATCGGAAACGGCCTGCGAGCGGTCAATTCCGCCGAAGCTGTCCGGTCGGCGTACGCGCGCGGAGAAAACGACGAATTCGTTGTTCCCGTCAATATCTGCGGCAACGGAGAAAGTCCCGCTACAGTCGAAGACGGGGATTCCGTCATCTTCTTTAACTTCAGGCCGGACCGCGCGAGGGAAATCACGAGATGTTTCGTGGATCCCGCTTTCGACGGATTCGCGAGGAACAAAACGCCGGAGAACCTTCGCTTCGTATGCATGACAAGCTACGACGCCGCCATGCCCGGCGTAAATGTCGCTTTTCCTCCGGAATCCATCTCAAACACTCTGGGAGAATATATCTCCGGGCTGGGCCTCCGCCAGCTGCGCATAGCCGAAACGGAAAAATACGCGCACGTCACCTTCTTTTTCAACGGCGGCGCGGAAATTCCCAATCCGGGCGAGGATCGCGTTCTCATCCACTCTCCGAAAGTCGCGACCTACGACATGCAGCCGGAAATGAGCGCGTACCTCGTCGCGGACAGAGTCGTGAAAGAGATCAACGACGATAAGTACGACCTGATCATACTGAACTTCGCCAATCCCGACATGGTCGGGCATTCGGGCATTATGGAAGCCGCGGTAAAAGCCGTTGAGGCTGTGGACGCGTGTGTCGGGAAAGTTGCGGACGCCATGCTTGCCAAAGGCGGGCAAATACTCCTGACAGCCGACCACGGCAACGCGGAAGTCATGCTGGATGAAAAAAACCACCCTGTTACCGCCCATTCCACAAACCCCGTGCCGCTCGCGCTCATCGGAAGCGCGGCTACCTCCCTGAACCCGGGCGGAAGGCTGTCCGATATAGCTCCTACGCTGCTCGCTATGATGGATTTGCCGCAGCCGGAAGAGATGACAGGACACAGCCTGATCGAGGGTTAATCAAGACTGTTATTGCGCCGCCGACTAAACCTGAAGGCGGCGACGGTCTTTTTTCCGTCAGGCGTATATCTCGTCCATCCATAGAACGTCCGGCGGTTTGTCCCTTCGCGCGCTTTGCAGATGCCGGCGAAAAACTTCGACAAGATCGAGCGTTTCATCAATATAATAAGAACGCGCGATCACGCCGTTTTCGTCGTAATCGCCGCCGTTCCACCAGACAGCAATTTTTATGCGGTCATATTTCCGTATGTTGACGAACATATCATCGACCCACTGATTTTTATCTCCGCCCATGCTGGCGCTGGCAAATTCGGAGATCATGAGCGGCTGTCCGTATTCTTCCGCGTAAGAATTATACAGATCATCGTAGAGTTCCGTAAAAGTCTGCCAGTATTCGTCCGGATAAAAAGTTCCCGTATTGTATGCCGTCATGCCGACCACATCCACATATTCATCTCCGGGATAGTACATACGTTCGCTGTTCCATTCGAAATCCGGAAAGGATTGGCCGTTCGGATTCCAAACCCAGATGACGTTCCGCGCTCCCGCGTCCCTGAAGAAACCATGCACATAACGGTAAAACGCCTTGAAAATCATCGGATCTCTGGACGTGTGGTAGCCTGAGTACGAACACCAGTCCCCGTTCATCTCATTGCCCAGCCTGAACAGCACCGGATGTTCGAAATCAGCGATAGTCCGCGCGTAATTCACGAGGAAATTATCGTAACGCCCGTTCAGTATGTCGTAAACCACATTGCTTTCGCCTTCGATCGTGAAATCAGGCTGAAGGGTAAGCTCAAGAGTTTTGCCTTCCTGATGCGCGTTTTCCAAGCGCTGCTCCAGATCGCTGTGCTTTTCGTAACTTTCGAAACTGCTGTAGTTGATGACGACTGGAAATTCGTAGTTTACTTTTTTCTCATATTCCTTCAAGCTATCAAACGACGCGTTGAAGATCCCCCACGCCAGCGGGCCGTCGGATCTGAAATAATGATTATAGAAAGCTCTTGTTTCCGGATTCCAATTTCTTGCGGACGACGTATTTTGAGTTTGGCACACATATGGTTCGGCAGTTTGAGGAATCTCCCACAAGCTGCTCAGAAGATATTCATATCCGCCGCCCTCGGAAACGGTTATGTTTGAGCTTACGAAAATCGTGATAATATAGCCGTCCATTTCGACATCCAGACAAACGTAATGATTTTTATCATCTTTTACCCGGGTCAAACCGGTCCTGCTCCACTGAAGGATATGTACATTCCTGCCGTTTACCTCACGGGTTTCCTGATGTTCGAGGAAATGATCCTTCTGATTTTCCAAAAAAACGTTCGAATAATTGAGATATCTTAACTTGTAAGTCTCACTGTCTATGCGCTGCCGGAAAATCTCAATTCGTTTATTCTCGTTTTCGAGTATCGCGGCGTTTTCCGAGATGCGCATATCGACAGTCATATTTCTGTCGATCAGCAGGCTGTATCCGTCCACATAGTTGTCGAACCTGTTATACACGTCCTCCTCAACGAGAGAATACAGATCGGCCGGCGCGCCGGCCGCCAGAACTTCCTCAATTGCGCCTGTAATCCCGCTCATCAGCGCGACCATACATATTACCGCCGCGGCCTTTGTAGCCATCGTCATGCTGAAATTATCCTCTTTCTCCGCCTCTATCGCTCCGGCAATCATCGTAACCATTGCTCCGCCGATTAAAACGCCACGCCAAATCGGCGGGGAAATCACTGCGGCCACCTTATCCGCAGCTGCCTTTGAATACCCGTCTTGCCTTTGCGCTTCCTAATCCTCAATCCCAACGCGCGACATCACTCCGGCGTTGTAATAATGTTTAATTTCTTTCATTTCAGTCACAAGATCCGCGCGGTCAATGATTTCTTGAGGCGCGCTCCTGCCGGTAAGTATAACCTCCGTCGCGTCAGGCTTCCCGTCAACTACACGCAAAACTTCTCCGGCAGCCAGCAATCCAATATGCACAGCTCTGTTCACTTCATCAAATACTACCATATCATACAGCCCGGAATCAAGCACTTCTTTCATCCGCAGCAATCCCTTCTCCGCCCGGGAAATATCGTCGCGCGAGGGATTTCCTTTTATAAATTCAGCGTTTCCGAACTGTTCTATCCTGAAATTTTCAAACAAAGACGAGGCTCTGAGCTCGCTGCAATCCCTCCCTTTCATGAACTGCCCGAAAAATACTCTGTTCCCCGCGCTCAACATGCGCAGTGAAAGACCCA
>JAITPU010000025.1 GCA_031289235.1 Eubacteriales Family XIII. Incertae Sedis bacterium | reverse complement strand
AATAGCCGCCGGGCGCGGGAGGAGTTGGTTTTGGCTGAACGTATATCGCGAAGGCGGCGAAGAAGAAAAAAACGGAAGATAAAAATCAACGTGGTAAGAATGGCCGTCTGCGCGGTCATTCTCGTCGGCGTTATCATAGGTATATATAATCTCGGAACGACGATAGCCGGGGCGCTGCACGGCGGCGGAAAGGGCGGAAGCGCCGCCGCGAATTTTTCCGGATTCTATTATTATGAAGAGGACAGACGGGACCGTTACGCGGATTACGCCGCCCGTCACCCGCAGCTCACCGCTGAGGAAGTTGTCTGGCGCGTCGGAGCGGATATTGACCTGCCATTTTATACGAATATTTCGGAAATAAACGACGTCTACGCGAATCCGCTGCTGGTCAATAAGTACAACAGGCTGCCCGAGGACTATACGCCCGGCGATATAATCAATACTTCGTTCGGACACCAAATGACGAGCGATACCAAGGCCGCTTACGAAAGCATGCGCGACGCGGCGGGAAAGGAAGGTTTCCACATCAGCGCTTTTTCCGCTTACCGTTCCATCGAATACCAGAAGGGCCTTTACAACAGGCGTCTCCTTGAAAAAGACATAAGCGAGGTGGACAGCCTCTGCGCGAGGGGCGGACACAGCGAACATCACACGGGCAGGGCGGTAGACATCGTCGGTCCCGGCGGTACTACGGAAAATTTCGCCGGAACGCCGGAGGCCGAATGGCTGAAAAATAACGCGAGCCGTTTCGGGTTTATCGTCAGATATACGGATGAAAATTCCGACGTGACAGGATATCAGGCCGCGCCGTGGCACGTCACATACGTGGGAGTGAATATAGCGGAAAAAATGCGCGCTGAAGGTATCGAAAGCCTGGAAGAATACGTGGTAAAATTCGTAAATCACACGCCGCCGGAGCAATAAATCCCAATTAAAAGAAGCTGCCGGGCTGAACAGGAGGAACGACATGAAAGTCAATCTGGAAGGAAGAAGTTTTCTGACGCTGATGGATTTTGCGCCTCGCGAAATCAGATACCTTCTGGATCTTGCGAAAGAACTCAAGGCTAAGAGGCGGAAAGGCCTCGCGGGCGGCCTGCTGAAAGGCAGGAATATATTGCTGATCTTTGAGAAAAATTCCACGAGAACGAGGTGCGCTTTTGAGACGGGCGCGGCGGAAGAAGGCGCGTGTGTGACAGTTTTGGATTCCGCGAGTTCGCATTTCGGCAAAAAAGAGTCGCTGGAGGACAGCGCGCGAGTATTCGGACGCTTCTACGACGGCATCGGATACCGCGGTTTTCAGCAGTCAGTGGTGGAAGGTCTGGCAAAATATTCAGGCGTGCCCGTATGGAACGGCCTTACCGATGTTGATCATCCGACGCAGATCCTCGCCGATCTCATGACCATCGAAGAACACCAGCCGAAGCCCCTTTCGGAAGTAAAGGTGGTTTTTTGCGGCGATACCAGGAACAACATGTCTTACGCCTGGATGTACGGCTGCGCCAAAATGGGCATGAAGTTCGCGGCTTACGGCCCCGAAGCGCTGGAACCCGACAGGGCTGTTCTCGCCGGAGCAAACGCCGTCGCTGACGAAAGCGGCGCTTCCATCTCTTTCGTCAGCGATGAGGCTTGCCTTGAGGGCGCCGATGTGATATACACCGACGTATGGGCCTCAATGGGAGAGGATGAGCGTATCCCTGAGCGCGTAAAGCAACTGAGCCCGTATAAAGTGACCATGGAAACTCTGGCAAAAACGAAAAATCCGGAGGTGCTGTTCATGCATTGCCTGCCCGCGTTTCACGATTTCGAAACCGGGGCGGCGAAAGAACAGATGGCGCGCGGCTATGATATCCGGGAAGTTTCCGACGAGGTGTTTCGCTGTGAGCGTTCCGTGGTGTTCGACGAGGCGGAAAACAGGATGCACAGCATCAAAGCTGTGATGGCGGCGACCCTGCGGAGCGCGATATAAATGTATATCCGCAATATTCTTTCGGGAAAACAGAAGGCATCCTGCCTGTTTGCGGGCAAACATTTGAGCAGTAACACAAATGTAAAAAAAGCTTTGATTTAATTAAATATAATGATTGACAAATTTCTCCCGCGGAGGTAAGATACGGATATATCAGTTTTTTTCCGCAAAGCTGAGATACGAATCATAATAAATTAATCAGACCTTCGCCGTTTAAAACGGTTTTGCGGGGTTTAAAAGAGGGGAGGGTATGATTGAAAGCAATGAAAGCAATAACATATAGTGTAATGAATAAAAGGAGGAATGGAGAGTTGATTAAGAAGAAAAGAACGCAGCGAGTGGTTGCTGCCTGCCTGACGGCTGCGGTGGTGTTTTTTACATATGGAGTGGCTCCGGTATTCGCCGCCGGCGGCGGAATTTCCATTATAGGATCCAAACTTGAGGAAGTTGTGGTCGAACAGGCGGCGGTTCTCAGCGTGGACGAAGACAGTCAGGTTGAAAAATTAGTTGTTGAAGAGATCGCGAAAGACAGCGAGATCAAAAACGATGGTACGATTTATGTCGCTGAGATACCGTCGGGTTCAAGGCCGATTTACGGAACTGCACCCATACTCATAGTTGCTGCGCCTACACCGAACGATGTTACAGCGGCTCCGGGCGTTACGGATGTGGCGGCGGAGACGGCTCCCGGAAGCGCCGAGAGCGGAGTCAACACCGGGCGGAAGAGCGTTACGGTATCTGACTTTGATGTCTCAAGCACGACTGGTTTTGCACGTGTAGAAGGCGGTAATCAGATCTTTATAACCGCTGCGGATTATAATTCTAATTATGATGCAGCTTTTAAGGGGATAAAAGCGAATCTGGCGATTACTGGATATGCCGATTCGGTTGCTCATAATGTAACAGTGGGATTTAGTTTGAATGGAGCGTCTCCAGTAAACGTCCAATCTGGCACAATAACAACCGTAACCGCTTTAAATGGGAAAATTCCTCTTAGTACTTTGATTGATGCAGCCGGCAGCGACGTGAATATTGGTGAGGTTTTGGGTGTTTTAGCTAAAACCACAAGGACGGGAACGGTTGGCATTTCTCTGACGGTGGACGGTGACTACTATCCGGATCTGTTCAAAGTAGTTTTGGTTGACGAACTGTCGGCCGAATAGTAGCTAAACTATTGAGCTATTCTGTTTAAATCTCAGTGAAACCTTATTGAATTAGTGATCTGTACGCGGCAGGTGGGCATTATATGCCCACCTGCCGCAGGGTAAAGGATAAAATTTATTTTTGTGCGTCGAAGTCAGGCGGCTGTGATGGCGGAAGAGAAACCGCATAAAAGGAAAAAACTGAAAATATTCCTTGTGGCGTTGCTCGTCGTACTCGCGCTGATTGCGGCGGTCGCGTTCTGCTTTCTGAGCATGGGGCGGAACACGGAAGCGACGCAGGAATATAAAGCGGAACTTGAGACGCAGGCGGAGATCCAGATTACGGAAATCGTTTCGGATATTGATAAGGCTACCGCTGATGTGGAGGCGCAGGTTTCGTCAGGCGGAGGCGTGTCCGGATCCGTTCCCGAGGTCAGCGCTGAAGAGCTGCTCCGGGCGGAATATTACGGCATCATGCAGAAACAGAAAAGCTATGCCCTCGCGTCGCTGGCCGAGTTGTTCGGCCGGGCGAAGTCGGATTACGACAATTTGCCGGCGACAGGGAAGAACAAGCTGGAGTTGGCGTCGGAATATCTTTCCATGGTAAAGGCGATGGAAGCCCAGATGGATGCCATTATGGACAGGACGACTGCCGAAATGTACGCGCGCATGGAAAGCATGGGTCTGGAAAACCGCGATACTATAATCGCGGAATTTAAGAGTGAATATAAAAAGGTCAAGGAAGAGAACCGCGCCGTCCTTTGGGAGAAGGCAAGGGGAGTCTTATAACGGCTGTTTTTGAATATAGTTATTATAACGCGTTTAGGAGTTTCAATTGGGAAAAGAAGATCAGGAAGCGCGTCCGCCGGTTCAGTTGGCGGAAACAGAGCAGGGCGACCGCTTTTCTTACGTTAATGAGGAAAGTATTTCACTGAAAGAACTGGTAGTTCTGCTTTATAATGGAAGAAAAATCATAGCCGCCATTACGTTGGCGGCAGTTTTGTTTGCCGCCGCCGCTTCTATCGTCGCGGACAGGGTTATAATCGGGATGCGCGGAGAAGTGCAGACAGTCATCAAACTCTATTTCAGCGGAATAAAGCAAGGCAAAACGCCGGACGGAAGGGATTATGACATCAATGAGATAAAATCCGCGTCCATACTTCAGGAAGCGATCGACATGTCCGGCCTTTCCAAAATACCGTCCGTGACGAGATTATCGGAACATATATCGTTTGAGGCTATCCTCACCAACAGCGTGGCTCTCGCGATTCAAAACGCGGAAACGGAAACCTTGAAACTTGAGGAACGCGCGAAGCTGATTCAGCCCGACTCGTATGTCGCCATTCTTGATGTCGGGAACCCGTATAATCCGGGAAACTATCTGGGAATCACAAAAAACGAAGGCATGATCCTGCTCAATAACATAATGAGCGTTTACAGGGAAAAAATGACGGAGGATTATTCCGGGCACACCCAGCTCGCTTCGGTATTTTCTGAAGAGGAATCCCTTGATTCTTATGACTATATTCGGATCGCGGACATGGCCGACAAGCAGATCCGCGACATGCAGGCCTATGTCACTCTTCATTTGAAAGACAGCGCGTTCAGGGCTTCTTCAACGGGCCTTTCGCGGGTGGATATTGAGAGCGCCCTCACGTCCATGCGGACTGTGGACATCGAAATGCTGTACGCCCGCATCGCGTCGAATTATATAACAAAAAACGCGGGCCAAAGCGCCGCCGTGTACGAGGAGATAGCGAAGGAAGAGGGGCAGATATGGCTCCAAAACAACGAAAGAGCGTTTTCGCTCCTCACT
This sequence comes from Eubacteriales Family XIII. Incertae Sedis bacterium, assembly GCA_031289235.1. Classification (GTDB taxonomy): domain Bacteria; phylum Bacillota; class Clostridia; order Peptostreptococcales; family Anaerovoracaceae; genus JAITPU01. The sequence continues at coordinate 10,553 of JAITPU010000025.1, read as the reverse complement.
TTGTTAAAAAATTATCAAAAACAGATTCAGGCTGCGGTTATCGGCTCCGCTACGGAGACCGAGACGCCCTCGGTGGAAACGGTTCCGCTGGAAATAAAAGATCCTCAATATGACAGAATGGTCACTCAGTATATCGACGCGTCAACTAAGTCTTCCACCGCTGCCGCCAACGCGGATTATTACAGAAATGAGGCCGAGCGCTTCAGGAGCGCTGAAACCCTGTCCGGTCCCGGTAGCAAAGCGGCGCAGGACGCCGATGTTCTGTGCGACAAGATCAAGAAAAATTTAATCGTATTGACTAAGAATATCAACGATACCGTAAGTGATTATTACAGGGCGATAAACCGGCAGAAATATGTTGAACAGCTTATTCCCGCCATGGATTATTTCGAGAGCAGCTCCGTGAACCTTTTCATGAACATAGCGATCGCCGTGGCGGCGGGAATCGTTATCAGCCTGCTCATCATTTTTTTCCGTGCGTATATACTTCCGGAGATATTGAAAACAGATGAAACCGCGGAAGGCCCCGATGGCGACGGCGACGGCGGCGACCCCTCAAGCCCTGAAAATGTCGGGCAGACAAAGATGGCAAAGGAGGCGAAGCTGTGAGAGAATTTCTTAAAATATGGCGTAAACCTCTGGCGCTTATGTTCCTGCTTACTTTGCTCGTGAGTTTTGTTTTCCCTTGGCTCGGCGAGAAAGAGGCCGGAAGATCGACTTCGGCTTTATCCCTTACATTTGATGAAATCAATCAGGGCCTTGATCCCAGAGGATACCCTTTCGATATCAGCGAAATCAAAAGCGACGCGATACTGGTCGAGGCTGTTTCTCGGGCCGGCGTTTCATTGACGGCGCAGCAAGTCCGCGCGTCGCTCGTTACGGAAGTCTTGACGAGCGGGAATCTTCTGTCGAGCATGCTGAACTTGCCGTCGGTGACGGGGAAAGTGGAATCTGTCAATGAGCAGGAATACAGAACAGGCGAATATATTATATCCATAAGGGACGGTATCCTGCCCAGACCCGTAAGGGACGCGGCTTTGCTGAACAGCGTCATGAAGACGTACGCCGATTCTTTTAAGTCGGATTATCTTCTGGGTTCGGAAACGAATGTTGTGTACAGCAAGGAAGAAATGCTTTCTTTCGATTATCCCGAAATAGTGGATCTGCTCAAGCAGGAGGCCGCTTCACTGGGAAGGTACGCGAGCAGTTTCGAAAAGGCGGATTCGGATTTGGTTCCCGCGCCGGAAGAAACAGAATTGAGTTTTTCCGATTTGCGCGCGAAGGTTCAAGCCATCCAGGATATTGATATAGAAAACATCAAAAGTTTGGTGAATTATTATGCGCTTTCCAAGGACGTTCAGGCGAGGATTTCGTATGAAACCGTGAAACTGCGGAGGGGAAACGTCCAGCTTCGGAAATCCGGGGGACGTGAAAGCGCTGTGCAGCAGATGGTGGACATGTATAAAAACAACAGCAGCTACATCATCAACAGCAATACGACGAACAGCACAACAAATTCAAGGGAAGACGCTTTCTACAGCAATTTAATGAATTCGCTGGTGACCAACAGAAACGATACCGTAAACGACAAGCGCAATGTCGATGCGCTTGAAGGCAGGATAGCCGCTCTGCAATACCCGGCGTTCACGCAGGAGGAACAGAGCCAGAGGGCGAAAGAGGCCGAGGATTTGATTGGGGCTGCATACGATAAAATCGATGCGCTGAGAAAAGAAATCCGTTTGCGCGCCGAGAGAAATTATGACACGAATATAGGCAATAAGATTAAATTTTCGAGGAGCGTTTACAGTTTCAATACTTTCGGCAATCCGTTGCTCAACTTCCTGATTATTCTGTTTGCGGCGGTGGTTTTCCGCGCCCTGCATTTCAATCTAAAAGAGCGTCGCATATATGAGAAAATGTGGCTGACGCTTAAAGATTTGCTGCGTAAGGCCTTAGAATCGCTGTATCTGAAAAAACGCGAAACACATTCATAACCGCAAACGCGCGCGCCCCTGTATTCCCGGACTGTAACCGGGGATGCAGGGTTTTTTACGTATTTGCGGGAAAAAGACCGCCGCGATATCCGATGTTTAACAGTGCGGAATAAAATTTGTAAAATACGGTATTGACAATTAAATGGATTACATATATGATATATATGTAATAAGTGAAAAATTAAAGCCGAGTGATAAGCAGGCAAAACAAGTCTGGAGAGGAGAAAGGTGAACGCGATGTCAGTGAAAAATACGGACAAATGGGAATTTGAAACAAAACAGATACATATAGGGCAGGAAGAACCTGATCCGGCGTCGGACGCGCGCGCGGTTCCTATTTATCAGACAACATCCTACGTTTTCAAGAATTCGGCTCACGCGGCGGCGCGTTTCGGGCTGGCGGACGCCGGAAACATTTACGGAAGGCTGACCAACTCCACGCAGGATATCCTTGAGAGGCGCATCGCCGCGCTTGAGGGCGGCGTCGCCGCGCTGGCGCTTGCTTCCGGGGCCGCGGCTATCACGTACAGCATTCTGAATCTCGCGCGCGCTGGCGATCATATCGTTTCGGAAAAGACGATATACGGCGGCACCTATAATCTGTTTTCCCATACCCTGCCGGACTACGGCATTGAGACAAGCTTCGTCGATCCTGATGTGGCGGGAAGTTTTGAAAAGGCTATCCGGCCGAACACGAAGGCGATCTTCATTGAAACTCTGGGCAATCCCAATTCCAACGTCGTTGATGTCAAAGCGCTCGCCAAACTGGCGCATGACAATAAAATTCCGTTGGTGGTGGACAGCACTTTCGCGACTCCGTATTTGCTGCGGCCAATCGAATACGGGGCGGATATTGTGATACATTCCGCGACGAAGTTCATCGGAGGTCACGGCACGACGCTCGGCGGAATCATTGTAGACGGCGGGAAATTTGACTGGGAAGCCAGCGGGAAATTCCCGTCCATTACGGAACCCAATCCCAGCTATCACGGCGTTTCGTTTACGAAGGCTGTCGGCCCCGCGGCTTTTGTGACGAAGATCCGCGCGACGCTGCTGCGGGATACGGGCGCGGCTATTTCCCCGTTCAACGCGTTTTTGCTGCTGCAGGGCGTGGAAACCCTCTCGCTTCGCGTGGAACGGCATGTGGAGAACGCGCTTAAGGTTGTGGAATATTTGAACGGACATTCTAAGGTGGCAAGGGTAAATCATCCGGTGTTGCCGGATCAACCCAGTCACGCGATTTATAAGAAGTATTTTCCAAAGGGCGCGGGATCTATCTTCAGCTTCGATATCAAAGGCGGCGCGAAGGAGGCCCAGGAATTTATTGATAAACTGCAGATTTTCTCGCTTCTCGCCAATGTCGCGGACGTAAAATCGCTGGTCATTCATCCCGCGAGCACAACTCATTCCCAGCTTAGCGCGGAAGAACTCGCGGAACAGGACATCAAGCCCAACACAGTTCGCCTTTCCATCGGGACGGAAAATATCAAGGACATCATAGGCGACTTGAAGCAGGCCTTTGGCGAATAGTCCTTAGTTGGCGGCGCAATAACAGGACAGAGCGGGAAGCCGAATACGCAAAGAAAATAAAACAGCCTGAAACCCGTGCGGATTTCAGGCTGTTTTCAAGAGCGCGTTTACGGAGCGACGGCAGGCGCGGGCGGCAGGGTTTCGTTCATGCTGCCTGTCCGATATCCGCCAAGATCCAGCGCGACATAAGAAAAGCCGATGTTTTTCAGGGCTGAATGTATTTTTTCGGCGTGCCCGCGGCCTGTGATTTTTTCAAATTCCGCGGGCGGGATTTCAATGCGCGCCATATCACCGTGGATCCTCACACGCACTTGAGTGAATTCCATATCCAGCAGCAACTGTTCCGCCCGGTCGACCATGCTCAGCTTTTCGGGCGTGATGCTTTCGCCGTAAACGAAACGCGAGGAAAGGCAGGCGAAAGACTGCTTGTCCCACGTGAGAAGGCCTGTTTCCTTGGACAAGGCTCGGATTTCTTCTTTGTTAAGTTCCGCTTCCCGCAAGGGACTTTTCACGCCATGTTCAGTCACGGCCTGAAGGCCGGGGCGATAATCGCCGTTATCGTCCGTATTGGAACCCTCGGCCACATGAGCGATATTGTTGCCGCGCGCTATATTCCAAATTTTGGTAAACAGTTCGTTTTTACATAAATAACAGCGATTCACGGGATTGTTGCAGAAACCGTCTATCTCCAACTCCTCCGATTCACAAACGAAATGCCGTATGTTTTCCCTTGCGCAAAACGCCTTTGCTTCGTTTAATTCCCGCTCGGGGAATGAGAGGGAACGGGCCGTCGCCGCGACGGCCTTGTCGCCGAGAACGTCGTGGGCGGTTTTCAGGAGAAAGGTGGAATCAACGCCGCCGGAAAACGCCACCGCCACACTGCCGAGGCCGGCGAGGGATTCTTTCAGATTCGTATATTTTTCGTGAATATCCGGCATGACGGAAAAACATCTTCCTTAAAAACAACGGCTCCCTGCCTGTTCACGGGCAAACCTTTGAACTGCAAACTTCCCTTCAAAACCCGTGATTTACAAACATCCTTTGGCGCTCCGGCCACTATTAAAAATATCATATCATGGACGGCAGACAAAATCAATATGCGAAAATCGCGGCGGGCTTGCAAATTAGGAAGATTTCGGATAGAATGTAAACGGAAAGCGAAAAGCGCGTTGAAAACAAATTATGGATATGAAAACAAGGGTGTTTTATGAAAAAACAGCGAGCGCTCCGCTTGGGTCGAGTTTAATCTCGGCAACATAAGACTCAACCTTAATTCTATCCGGCGCAAAATCGGAGGGCGCAGCGAAATTATCGGAATCATAAAGGCGGACGCCTTATAGGCACGGTGCTGTGGAGGTGGCGCGTGCGCTGATCATCATGGATACATGGGCAGCGATGGGAATAAAACGATCACGGCCGATGAAATAGCCGCCAAGACGCGTACGATCAATTACGAAGTCCTTTGCCGCTTCGGCCGGCGTCTTCCCAAAGTTTATATTTAACCGTTTATCCAAAAATTGAAATAAGACAGAATCTCAGAGTTATATTTTGTCGCCGTAGGAATAATTTTACGCGAGAAAGGAGAGTGACATGTGGTTGGATGTTTTAATAGGTTTGATCGTTGTTTTATCGATGGGGCTTGGGTACAGGGATGGTTTTGTATTTACGCTTTTGCGCGCTATCGGGTGGGTGGTATCTTTTGCCGCCGCCCTTTTTTTACATCCGGATTTGACCCAATTTATCAAAGAGCGCACGTCCGTTTATAAAAATATGTATGAAACGCTGCTGTCTCGGTTCAGTGAAAAAACGGCGGACATTGTGACGAATAATGATATGCCTGAGGCCATATCCAAGGGCATGGAATGGGCCGTCAACGGTCTGCAACTCACGATCTCTGAGAGCCTGTCAACGGTTTCCATCAATATCATCAGCTTTATTTTGTTGATTTTAGCCGTAAAAACGGTATTTTTCCTGATAACCGCGATTTTTTCGAAACGTTCTTCGCACGGCGTGATGAAAGGGATGGACGGATTTCTGGGGCTTATAGCCGGCGGCGTGAAGGGTCTTGCACTCGTCTGCGTCGTCTTCGCGTTCATGATGCCGTTGTCCCTTTTGATAAGTCCGGCGCTGAACGAATTTCTTTCGAATACCCTGTTTTCATCCACGTTCGCCGGGGATATTTACAATCATAATCCGATTTTGCTCGTTTGGGATTCATTGGCATCGACTTGGATTGGCAAATGACAGAAAAATCCGGTTGCGCCCATACGGACGAATAGCTTATAATAAAACAGCAGGAAATATGTCGCTATTCAATACATCGGCGCATTGACAAGATCGCTAACCGCGTTAACGCGCTTCGCGCGAGCGCCGTGTTTGTTATGCCCGCAGTATCTTTTCGGGGAAAACAGAAGCCCTTTGCCTGTGCGCAAATCTTCGGGCCGTAACGAAATATTCGGAAACAAGGCGAAAATATGTTCGCCTTGTTTCGTTGCGCAGGTTATATTTCGGGTGTTACTGTCAATTCATATGCTCCCGTAGCTCAGAGGATAGAGCGTCGGTTTCCTAAACCGTGCGTCGGATGTTCGAATCATCTCGGGAGTGCCAAAAGACTCCTGAAATCCCAACGGTTTCATGGGTCTTTTCTTTCATAATTTACTGGGGCGAAGAGACTAAGATTAACAATATTCCAACTTATTCCGATCTCTTTCGCAATCCTGTTTACGCAAAAGCCTTGCGCCGTAAGTTTGCGCGCCTGCTTGGCCAATTCGGCTTTCTTTTCGCTCGACGCTCTATGCAGCCTTTCCGAAAGTTCAGATTCAAGGTTCCCGTGTTTCTCCATTTGGATGAACTGGAGAAAATATGTTGTTTTCGGTGTTAAAATTGATTTTCTCGACAGGTTTGGGGGGTGCCACAGGCTATATTACCAATGTAATTGCCATTAAGATGCTTTTCAAAAAATACTGGAAATGGGGAGGCTATATTGCAGATAACTATGAAGATTTTATTCAGAACATGTCCGAACTGGTTGAGAAAGACCTTGTTAATGGGGAGACTTTAACAGAAGAATTTGATTCGCCGGAATTCAAAGAAGCTTTTCAGATATGGATTGCCGATATTATTATAAAGAAATTGCCTGAAAATTCCGGCGCCATCCATTTTGGACAAATTCCTGGAATTGAAAAAAGTGTGGAACATATAATTTTACTCCTTGAAAACATATCCGTCCCTCCCGTGCAGGGCATTTATAAAATGCTCGGAAATCAGAAAATTGGAGATGTTTTATCCGAGGAACAATACCATTACATCGTTGACACAATTCGCAATGTTTTTGAAGACGCTGGCGATTATGAGGAGAAAATACAAAACACACTCGCTCTGTTTTTCCAAGGCAAATTGCTTAAAACACTGATTTCAGAAAGAGCGGCGCGACAGTTAGAAAGAAATATCCGTGATTCGATAGAAAAAATAGATGTTGCGCATTTTGATAAGAAGATCGAAATAACGTACAGGGAATTGCTCAATGTTATTGAAATTGACAGTTTGATCTTTGATCTTCAACAAACTTTGGGCTCAATGCGTTTTGCCGATCTTGTCCATGAAACAAGGCATCTTTCACGGAAAATTACAACACAAATCGTTGAGTTTGCCGATTCTGAAGAAGGCCGACATCTCTTAAGCGAGATCATTGATAGCTTTTTATCTGAAGCCGGTCATATTGACCTGAAGATCGAAGATATTGTAAGCCCTTCTGTCAAAGATGGCATCATTGGATTTTGCAAAGAAAAAATGCCTGTGATTATTGATAAAATTTCCGATTTTATCAAAGATACACAAAAAGAGATAGAAGAAATCGTCAATAGAACCGTGGATAAGCAATTAGATTCAAACGGTTTCGGTAAATTCCTGAAATTTATTAAAGATATATTGACTGACAATTTATCGGCATCATTGGATGTTGTCGGCGTCATTATTAAAGGAGTGAAGGAGCATGGCGGCAAGTCCGGAGATGAACTCTCCCTCAAAATCCTTGATTTATTTGAAACAAAAACAATTGGTGAAATGGTCCAAAGCCTTCAAGGTCTCAAAGTTGTCAGCATCAATTCATTCGTAGACTTAATCAACGCAAATTTGAAGAGTTTACCCAAAGACTATGGTTTTATTGACAAGTTCCTTCAAAGGCCAATGAAAGACAGCCTCGGCAATATAGATCTTTCCATAATAGAAACAGCATTTTTCCCAAAAATTTTTGACTATGTAAAACGGGAATATCTCTATACCGATCAATTCAAGCGCGATGTCCGCTCTGCCATTGAGTCAAAAACATCCGAAATATTTGATAAGCCCATATCCGGTTTATTTGATGTGTCTAAAATAAAAATCAAACTAAATGCAGAAAAGATGAAAAGTGGCTTGCTTAATCTCTATGGCACGTTTTCCGCCATGAAAATCAGCGACGTAATCGGCGTTGAGGCGCCAAAACAGTTGCGCATCAAACGAGAGTTATTTGAATCGTTTTGGCGCAATAATCGAGAGCATGAATTAAACCAACTATACAATGCAATGCAAAACGGTGCTGTTTATACAAAGATAGCGGACGGCATAACCGAAGTTGTCAATCAAAACCGTGACGCAATTTTAAAGGAGCATGTAAAGACTCTTGTATATAATAACTTGATTAAGTTACAACCTCATAAAATCAGCGATATGGTCGAGAATTTCATAGGTAAAGAGCTGAAACCCATCAACATAATCGGGGCTGTTCTGGGAGCAATTGTTGGCTTCGCGTCGTCACCTCTTGCTTCTTCATTGAGTTTGCCACATCCGGTGCTGCTTGCCGTTTATTTCGCATGTTTTGCATTTGTCGGCATGGCAACAAATAAGGGTGCCATAACAATGCTGTTCCGCCCCTATGCCAATAAACTTCCTAAATGTCCTTTTTTTAACAAATCGCCTTTTGTCGGGGTTGTAGTTGCAAGAAAGCCTCGTTTGGCTAATGATATTTCCTCTTTTATAAAAGATCGGATGTTGAGCGACAGCGACCTGAAAAATCAGCTTTTCGACAATAAGGAAAGTATTAAAGAAAAATGTTTTCAATGGGCCTCAAATTCAAAATATGCGCTGATAGGTTCCCTGTTTGCTGACAAAGAACGTCGGGAGGGCATAAGCAATTTTATTTTCACATCAATTCAAAAATCAATTGTGGGACATGGTGTCGAGGTTTCGAATTTCATCTGTGATTTTGTTAAGCGGATAGTGTCTGACGGTAAGCTGCACGATCTCCTTCCCGCGTTGCGGGATGGCCTTGTGAAAAAATTGAAAGCGAGCGACCTTGCTTCTATTGCTTACAATTTTATCAAAAAAGAAACAGAAGGCAAGAAATTAAGCAGCTATCGAAAAGCTATCGATCTTTTTGCGAATTCGCACATGAAAAAACTGTTTGAAACCTCGGCGCGGAATTTGAGTCAGGACATATCTCTTTGCAACTTAAAAAAACTGATTTCAGGGCACAATGAAGATTTTATGGCATACATTGCCAAGCATACTGCTGTTGATTTGATTGGAAGCAGTGCGTTAGACAACGCAACGCGGAAAATATCCAAACAAATACCTGCTTTGCTGCATACGGCCATCGCACCCATTATCAGTCAATTGGAAAAGCAAGAGCTGCATCCTGACAAAAAAATACGTGAGTTCTGCGGCGGAGCGATCCCGGAGTTTGTCGAAAAGAAGGTGAGTTCTATTATTGACGCACTTTGCTGCAAACTTGGTGAACAGAAATCTGATATAAGCGCCGCCGTAATGAAAAAAACGCCAATCCTCAAGCCACTGTTGAAAAAACAACTTATTCCAATCATAGATACGCTTATTGACGAAGAATTGCCGCAATTCTTACATGGAAAAAAATGTCTGATTTTGAAGATTTTAGATGGCTTGCTTGAAACAAGACTTTCCGCTCTTGGCTTTAACAGCCATTCCCTTAAAGTTGAAAACTTAGAGTGCGCAATCACCGGCATTTTAGGCTCTCCTCATGTAAAGATGGCCGTTGAACGATTTGTAATTATTATAGTCCATTATCTCACGCAGTTGCCAATCAAAACCCTGCTGCGTTTTATAGGTATTAACAACATCAACGATGTGATAGAACTCGCTGAACCGTTGCTTTCCGTGGCTCTTTCTCATGTTAAAAAACATCTTTCAAAAGATGAAGTGATTGACGTTTTGGAAAAACAAGGGAAAAGCATATTGTTGGACATTCTTGATGAGATACCGGCAAATGAACTGCTTAAAAACATAGAGACGGAGAAAGAATTGCATGGCATCGTCACGCTTTTAGTAAACGACCAGACTGTGCTGCGGGAAATTTCAAATATGATTGAAGCTGTGCTTTTTGCAGTGCAAAAAGATCCTGCCTTTTACAATGATACGATTTTGCGAAAAGACACAGCGGGCTTTATAGTGCTTCTTGAGCAGAAACGCGGCTGGGATATTTTGCGCCCCACGATGGTTTCAGCGCTTGAAAAATTCCTATTAAATATAAATGCTAAAATCACAGATGAAACAAAAAATGCAATTTGCAATGCTTATCTTATTCCCGCGATAGTCGATTCTTGTGTAGACAATTTTGATAGCATCATTAAAGCGATTGACGTGGAAAAAGCGATCGAGCGGGAAATAAACGGTATGGAACCTAAGAAAATAGAGGGATTTTTCAGAGGCTTTGCAGATAAATATTTTAAAAAAATAATCTTTTATGGCTGGATTGGCGGTTTTTTTGGGTTAGCGTCCTATGCTCTTGGCTGCTTGCTCGCAATTTTTATGAAATAATCCGAAATTATCAGTTCGACCGTACATCCCTCCGTCGGCAGCGTAGACGAAAGCGACGAAGACGAACTACTGCCGAAGGTCATAGAAGATGAGTCGCTTGCCTCGAAAGAAGCCGTGGATAGATTGGGCGGCGAGAAATGAGTAAAATGTTAATATGCGGAGACTGCAATATTTTCTTGTATCCGCCGCATTTTTGGAGTA
>JAITPU010000013.1 GCA_031289235.1 Eubacteriales Family XIII. Incertae Sedis bacterium | reverse complement strand
ATAAAGCCCTTTCCCAGAGATGGAAGGATACATAACCTATAATTCATATATGATTTATAGGTTATGTTCATACGCCGCCGCCAACCCACGAAAGAAATGTCCTGTGCGTGATCCCTAATTTTTTCGCCGCGAGCCGCGCTGAGATTTCTTTTCTCTTCCAGGCTTCATGTAAAGATGTGAAATCCTCCGGCCGTTTGAGCGCCGGCCTGCCGAAACGAACCCCTTTCGCCTGCGCGACGGCAATCCCCTCCGCCTGCCTTTGGCGGTTATATTCCCGTTCGGTCTGCGCCACATAGCTTAAAATCTGCAGGACAAGATCGGCTACGAAAACTCCTGTCAGGTCTTTATCCTTCCGCCGCGTGTCAAGAAGGGGCATATCGATTACGACGATGCACGCTTTCCGTTCTTTCGTGATCATCCTCCACTGCTCGATGATCTCTTCGTAGTTCCTTCCGAGCCTGTCTATGCTTTTTATAAAAATGGTGTCGCCGGACTTTATTTTTTTCATAAGCCGCCTGTAGGCCGGGCGATTGAAATCTTTCCCCGACTGCTTGTCGACAAAGATATTTTCAGGCTTTATTCCGCATTCCTGCAAAGCGACCAGCTGTCTGTCCTCGTTTTGTTTCTTCGTCGACACTCTTACATATCCGTAGTCATTTCCATAGTCATTGTTCATTGTCAAATTAATCTCCGTTCCGCATTCCACTATTACCACGGAAATTAAACACATCACGCCGCTTTGATCCCTTTTCTGTCATGGTGAAAAAATCCCCCTGAGTCTTTGCCGCATCATTCGATTGCCGGAGTAATACCGCGAAGCACTCGCGCCATAAAACTTATGTCGCGCCGCCGATTAAACATTTAGAACGGGTTCTGCCAATACAGCGCGGCGAAAAAAAACGTCGCGAGTTCTTATGTTCAGTTGGCGGCGCAATAACTATTATAAAAAATCGCGCCCCCGATGTGCAGAAAAAAATTGCTGCTCAAATATCGGCGGGAGGATTCTGTTTTCCCCGGAAGAATTACAGACATATGAGCACATAGCACCCGCGCGAAATGCGTCAGCGCGGTTCCGGAGGAGATGACAGAGTCCCCCCTGCCTGTTGGGCGAACCTTTGAATAGTAACCGAAAAAGCCTCAAACGGTCACCAAATCTTTGTAAAATTTGCATAAGCGCAAATTTTACTGTATAGTTATATAGTCAGTTACTGTTCAAAGACAGCCGCTGACGAGGCTGGACCCAAAGGTCTTTGCCCGGCGTCTTTGCGGGCAAATCCGGGGCTGCGCGGCTGCCGGCGGGACGCAAGCCTGACGAAAAAAATCCTGCGCCGAATCTGCAAAGTTTATTTTCAAGCACTTCCTAAGGAGCGATCACCGCATGAACGGTTTATTATACTTAGAGGATGGAACGGCTTACACCGGCGAAGCTTTCGGCGCGAAGGGGACCGGGGTCGGAGAACTGGTGTTCAACACTTCCATGACAGGATATCAGAAGCTTTTGACAGACCCGTCCTATAAAGGGCAAATCATCAACATGACCTACCCGCTCATCGGAAATTACGGGATCAGCGGCGACGGCGGCGAATCGGCGGGGATACACGCCTTCGGATTCGTGGCAAAGGATATTTCCCTGAAACCCTCCAGCCGCAAAAGCGTTATGTCCATAGGCGACTGGCTTCGCGGGCAGGGCGTCCCCGGCCTGTGCGATGTTGACACGCGCAGCGTCACCAAGCGCGTCCGCAGCGGAGGCACGATAAAATGCGTTATCAGCACAGAAGGGATTTCTGTTGAAGAAGCCCGCAAACACTGCGAAGAAACGGCGCTGCGGCCGGATTGGATGAAGGATGCGGGAACAAAAGAAGTGATTCGCGTACCCGGCGGGGGATTCCGCGTCGCGGTCATGGATTTCGGCGTAAAACAAAACATTTTGCGCGTTCTCAGCCGGAAAGGCTGCGACCTCGTAATATTCCCCTACGGGACATCCCCCGCCGAGATCCTCGCCTCGAAGCCGGACGGAATCCTCCTGTCCAACGGCCCAGGCGATCCGTCAGCCGCAACGGAGGCCGTCGCGGCGGCGAAGGCTGTAATCGGGAAAGTCCCTGTCTTCGGGATATGTCTGGGCCATCAAGTTTTGGCGCTGGCCTGCGGCGGGAAAACTTACAAGCTGAAATACGGCCATCGCGGCGGAAATCACGGAGTATACGACAGATATACTGGCAGATCCGCGATCACCTCTCAAAATCACGGCTTCGCGGTGGACGCGGAAAGCATACTGAACAGCGATCTGGATATCACGCACCTGAACCTCAATGACGGCACCGTGGAAGGCCTGCGTCACAAAACCCTCCCGATGTTTTCAGTGCAGTTCCATCCGGAAGCTTCGCCGGGACCGAACGATTCAGAACACATGTTCGACAGATTTTTAGCCATGATGAAAGGCGATAACACATAATGCCGAAAGACAAGAGCTTGCATAAGATACTTATCATCGGATCCGGACCTATAGTCATCGGACAGGCCGCGGAATTTGATTACGCCGGCGCGCAGGCGTGCAAAGCGATACGGGAAGAAGGGATTGAAACCATACTGCTGAACAGCAATCCCGCCACAATCATGACGGATCAGGGAATCGCGGACAAGGTGTATCTGGAGCCGCTGACCGAAGACGCTCTTGAAAGTATCATAGAACGTGAAAGGCCGGACGGGATATTGGCCGGATTCGGCGGGCAGACCAGTCTGAACCTTTCCATGGCCCTTGAGGAAAGAGGCGCGCTTTCGCGCCTTGGAATCCGGTTG
>JAITPU010000004.1 GCA_031289235.1 Eubacteriales Family XIII. Incertae Sedis bacterium | reverse complement strand
TCTGCCAAACTATCCCCGAAAGTGTGCAACCCGGGCAGATCTGGAACGCTTACGAGCGTTTTCCCGCCTTCCGGCTTAAAAATCGCGGGATAAGCATATCTCATTCTATTTCCCTCCTTTTTTTTGCAACGGGCCACAAACGAGCCGCAAATCGCGATTACTGTCACGGCGCCGGATAATGAAAAATCGTTGGACACATTGAAATCACAACGATTTTTCATGGCGCGCCCGGAGGGAGTTGAACCCCCAACCTTCTGATCCGTAGTCAGTTACTCTATCCATTAAGCCACGGGCGCATGATTCCGCGTTTACACATCTTTGTCTTTAAAAACAAGAAATACCGTAATTATTATATAACATAAATGAGAAGAGTGTCAAAGAAAAAAATATATCAACCGGTTGACAGTATTTTGCGGAAATGATAATATATTCAGGTAACTGTTCAAAGGTTTATTCAAAATTGTTTAGACGCGGACGAGGTTTTTTGCGGATCGCTTTTGAACCGGCAAATACTTATACAAGCGTAAGTTTATGTGCGCGCGGCGTATGCAACGGGCTTGCCGGTGTTAGAATTCGCTTTGCGGCAAAAAGATCCTCGCCGTTTCGGTTCCGGATTTAACGGTTATGATAATAAAATGGCGGTGTAGCTTAGTTGGTCAGAGCGTCCGGTTCATACCCGGAAGGTCGGTGGTTCGACTCCACTCGCCGCTACCAATTTGTTTCGGGCGCATAGCTCAGCTGGGAGAGCACCTGCCTTACAAGCAGGGGGCCATAGGTTCAAGTCCTATTGCGCCCACCACAATTTGGCCTGGTAGTTCAGTTGGTTAGAATGCCAGCCTGTCACGCTGGAGGTCGTCGGTTCGAGCCCGATCCAGGTCGCCATTTTTCATATAACGCCGAAACGTATGTAATTACTTGTAACAATTCAGAGCTTTGATCCGCACGATGGGAGCCCGCCAAACAGCGGGAAATTGTTGTGCCTTTCGTACCGAAAGGCGCGATTTTATATCATACATATTTCGCGGAAATTATTTCTTTTTTGCCGCTTTTTTAGTAACGCTGATCAAAAGCGGGCGTGGTGGGTATCGTCAAGTGGTCAAGACCCAGGGTTGTGGTTCCTGTACGCGTGGGTTCGAATCCCACTACCCACCCCATGATCATTGGGGTATAGCCAAGCGGTAAGGCAGCGGATTCTGATTCCGTCATTCGGAGGTTCAAATCCTCCTACCCTAGCCAATTGCCGGCGCATTGCCGCCGGACAGCAAAAGATTGCCGTCCGGCGGCAATGCGCGAACAGGCCGATAATCTCGCGTTCAAGCCTTATCGACGGCTACCTTTGAAATAGTAACAAAAAATATAAAGACAACTATGCGGCGACATAGCCAAGAGGTAAGGCAGAGGTCTGCAAAACCTTTATCCCCCGGTTCAAATCCGGGTGTCGCCTCCAAGCAAAAGCCTTGAAATTCTTGAAATTTCAAGGCTTTTGCTCTTTGTGAGCGCTGATTTTCCAGCGTTCGGTATAAAACGCGCCGGAAGCACGCCGTTCAGCCGCTATCGTCTATATTTTCTGATGACTGTCTGTTTGTGAATTTATACCGCCGCCGGAATTGAGATGTTCGCCCGCGCCGGCCGGATTACAGATTTTTTATGCTTCAGCCGCATTTTCCTGTTCCGGCCATTGCAGGAACCTCACATTCTCCGCGATCACATTGACAGGATACCGGACGACCCCCTCCGCGTCTGTATAGCTGTCGCTTCTAAAACGGCCCGTAACTCCGGCCATGAAACCCTTTCTGAGATATTTTTCACATCGCTCGCCCTGCGCGCCGAAAACCGTCACCCGCATAAAATCGGCTCTGTCTTCCTTCGCGTGAATGTCGTCTATGGCCAGCGTGAAAGTGCAGATAGATTTGCCGCCATCTTTTTTTCTCAATTCAGGATCCCTCGTCAGTCTTCCTATGAGATTTACGCTGTTCATCTCTTTCTTTTCCCCCTTCTCTTTTATCTTTTTTGTTTCCGCGGAGCGCCTTACACATATCTTCCCGTAGAATATGTTCTGAAGCCCGCTCGCCTTGACCGGCATTTCTTCCAGCTAATTCATATTTTAACATATATTTACATATAGTCAAGAGGGATTTTAATTTTTTTAATTTTTTGTTACTATATCAAAGATCAGGTCGAATTTTGTGAAGCCGGGATTGATTTTATTCGCGGCTTCGAGTACAATAAGTCCTGATAGCTTATTCCGTACATGTCGTGAGGTAAGAAGATGGAATACATGACCGCAAGCGAAGCCGCTAAGAAATGGGGCGTTTCGAGTAGAAGGGTCCACTCGCTTTGCAGCGAGGGACGAATTGAGGGAGTTTCGCGGCTCGGCAACGCGTGGGCGATTCCGAAAGACGCTGAAAAGCCAAAAGACGCCCGTATTAAAAACGGAAAATATATAAAGAGGAGCGGATGTGGCGCTGACGAATAAAAACATACTTGCGGTGGATGACGAGCCTAAAATCTTAGAGGTGCTTTCCTCGCTTTTGGAGAGCAGGGGCTTTCATGTGTTTCTTGCCGAAAACGGACGAAAAGCCTTGGAAATATTCGATTCCAATAACATCGCGCTCGTGGTTTTAGATCTTATGCTGCCTGACATATCCGGCGAAGATGTCTGCAAAGCCATTCGCAAAAAATCGAGAGTACCTGTTATCATGCTTACAGCAAAAGCGGAAGAAAACGACCTGCTGGAAGGACTCGGCATTGGCGCGGACGATTATATTACCAAGCCGTTCAGCCTGAAAGAACTTTATGCGCGCATTGAAGCCGTACTCAGACGAACGGAAAATGATCTGGCGCCTTTGACTGCGCGAAATTCCTATATGGGTGGAGATTTGACCGTCGATTTCGAGAAAAACATCATAAAGAAAAAACAAACCGCCGTTACGTTGACGCCAAGCGAATCAAAGATATTGGCGGCGCTTATCAAATATCCCGGAAAGGTATTCACTCGCGGGGAACTTATTGAAATCGCGCTGGGCAGTGAGTTTGAAGGATATGACAGGGCGGTTGACAGCCATATCAAAAATATACGGCGAAAAATCGAGGATGACCCAAAGAATCCTGTGTATATAGTTACGATCCATGGCCTTGGGTATAAATTTGGAAGCGAATGAAATTCATGCGAAGTTTGCGGGAACAGATCTCCTTGTCTATACTGCTTGTCGTATTGGGTACCGTCGCGCTCGTCAGCCTGCTTGCCAATTTATTTATTAACCGGCAGTTTGAGGAATACATCACAGAGCAGGAGAAGACGCGGAGCGAAAACATAGTCAGCGATCTCAGCGGGCAATATAACGGTCTGACGCGAAGTTGGAGTGCAGACTATCTGCACACGATAGGCATGTATTCCCTGTATGACGGATACATCCTGAAAGTTTATAACAGCGAGGGAGACGTCGTATGGGACGCGGAAAATCACGATATGTCGCTGTGCGGGCAAGTGATGGATGATATATCGGCGCGAATGGGAAAGAGTAAAAATTCCGGAGGTTTTGTCGCGCATTCCTATGACATCAGTCAGGGCAGAAAGAAAATAGGCGCTGTCTCCATCAATTATTACGGTCCTTATTTTTTCAGTGAAAGCGATTTTCAGTTTATCAGCGCCTTGAACGCCGTTTTTGTCGTGATCAGCGTTTTTGCCTTCCTTTTTTCCATAGCTGTCGGTTGGCTGTTGGCGAGGCGGATCGCGCGGCCGATCAGCAAAACCGCCGAAATAGCGAAACAAATATCACGGGGCAATTACAACATCCGATTTGAGAGCGAAACAAAGATAAGAGAGTTGAAAGACCTTGTTTCAGCGATAAACAGCCTCGCAAGCGCCTTAGAGGAGCAGGAAAACCTGAGAAAGCGGCTGACCACGGATGTAGCGCATGAACTGAGAACGCCGCTCACGGCTGTCGGATCTCATCTGGAAGCGATGATCGAGAGAATTTGGGATGTCACGCCGGAAAGGCTGCAAAGCTGCCATGAAGAAATCGTTCGACTCGGCAAACTGGTAGCCGATTTGGGACGTCTGGCTGAAATAGAGAGTGATAATCTGAAACTCCATAAGTCTTCTGTTGATTTACCGGAGATCGTCCGCGCCGTTTGCGACGCTATGGAAATGGAGTTTAAGAAGAAAAAGCAGTCGCTTTCGATTTCGGGGAGAGCTTTGATTGTCGAGGCCGATAAGGACAGAATACGCCAGGTGATAACGAATCTGCTGTCGAACGCGGTTAAATACACGCCTGAAAATGGGAATATAAGCATAACGGTAACAGATTCGGGGAAAAGCGGAGTCATAAAAGTACAAGACGACGGAATCGGCATTCCCGAAAATGAGCTGCCGATTATCTTTGAACGCTTTTACCGTACAGATAAATCGCGCAACCGAAAAACAGGCGGCGCCGGTATCGGGCTTGCCATCGTAAAATCTATTGTGACGGCGCACGGAGGAACTGTAGAAGTAAGCAGCAACGGGCAGGGAAGCTGCTTTACCGTTGCTTTGCCCAAGCCGTGACGAAAATGTGCGGAATCCGGCTTTACCGACGGCTGTCCGCTCACTTGCAAAGCTTTGAACCGTAACGGTTTTGAGAAGAAAAATCCGTGAATTTGTCTGAATGGCTTGACGCCTCGCGTCAATATGTTTAAAATATATGCGTTGGACGGAGACGTTGTCGCGAATCTGAATTTTACCGGAAGGCGGCTCTCGCCGTGTCAGTGGAGAAGTACTCAAGCAGGCTTAAGAGGACGGTTTGCTAAACCGTTAGGCTGGGTAACCGGTGCATGGGTTCGAATCCCATCTTCTCCGCCATGAGATCATAGTTTTCGTGAAACGCATATCTTCCTTAGGGGTATAGCTCAGTTGGTAGAGCGATAGTCTCCAAAACTATGCGCCGTGGGTTCAAATCCTACTACCCCTGCCAAATTCCATCTAAAGTAAGACAGGAGTTGAAACCTGACGGGGTGTAGCGCAGTTTGGCAGCGCAACTGGTTTGGGACCAGTAGGCCGCAGGTTCAAATCCTGTCACCCCGACCAAAATATAGTCAGGGGCCATTAGCTCAGTTGGTCAGAGCGTCCGGCTCATAACCGGCAGGTCCGGGGTTCAAGTCCCTGATGGCCCACCAAGGAAAACATAACACACAAGCTGTTATAAAAATAAGAGGAAGAGATAGGCCGGGGGGGATTTGAACCTGAAAGGGTCGGCCGCGTAAAAAAGTTTCATCGAAACTTTTTACGGACAGGTTCAGGCTTTCGGGAGGAGGCGCGGGACAGCGGACGTGAGGGACGGGCGCGAAGTCCCTGATGGCTCCCGCGTTATTCCCCATTTTGCCCAGATAGCTCAGTTGGTAGAGCAGTAGACTGAAAATCTACGTGTCCTTGGTTCAATTCCGAGTCTGGGCACCACTCAAAACCCTTTTGATTCGGCCGAAAGAGAGGGAAACCCATAGCATGAAATCCGAAAGTTTACAAGCTTACTTAGTGCCGCATCCGCCGCTGATCGTGCCGGAGGTCGGCGGGAAACGTGAAATTCCGATAACGCGGGCGGCATACGGGAAAGTCGCGGCTGAGATTGCCGCGCTCAAGCCGGATACTCTTGTTATCTTTTCGCCTCACAGCATATTGTACGCGGATTATTTTCATATCTCGCCGGGCAAATCCGCGAGCGGAGACTTCGGGCAGTTCCGTGCGCAACAGGTAAAAATCAGCGTGGAGTACGATGCCGAACTCGCAGCTCTTATCGGCGATTTGGCGCAGGCGGACGGTATCGCGGCGGGGTCGCTCGGCGAGCGCGACAGTAAGCTCGACCACGGCGTAATGGTTCCGCTGTACTTTTTCAAAGCCCCAAGCGTCGTCCGAATCGGACTGTCCGGTTTCTCGCTTGAAACACACTATCGGTTTGGAATGTGCGTCCGCAAAGCAATAGAGCGACTTGGCCGCGGCGCGGCGATAATAGCGAGCGGAGATATGTCTCACAAGCTGAAAGCGGACGGACCCTACGGATTTGATCCCGCCGGCCCCGTTCACGACGAGTTTGTCAAAGAGTGCTTGGAGCGTGGTGACTTCCGCAAACTGCTCACGATTGACCCCTCGCTGGCTGAAGCCGCCGCCGAGTGCGGTTTGCGGAGTATCATAATGCTCGCCGGCGCGATGGACGGCTGTGATATCACGAGTGAGGTATACAGCTATGAGGGGCCATACGGCGTGGGCTATCTGACGGCTGCGGTTCGCGGCGGGGGCAGACGCGCGAGCCTGCTGCCCGACATTATCGCGGACAAAAAGGCAAAACTTGCGGCGCTTCGCGACGCTGAAGACGAGTTCGTCAGGTTGGCGCGGCAAAACGTAGAGCATTTCGTAAAGACAGGCAAAACGATTGCGCCGCCCGGCAACCTGCCGCCGGGGCTTACCGAACGCCGCGCCGGGGTGTTCGTGTCAATCAAGAAGAACGGCGACCTGCGCGGGTGCATCGGGACAATTGCTCCGATCTGTGATAGTATCGCGCTGGAGATAATCCAAAACGGAGTGTCCGCCGCAAGCCATGACTCGCGTTTTGAGCCGATTGCGCCCGATGAGCTGGAGGAACTGACGTACAGCGTGGACGTTCTCGCCGAGCCGGAGCCGATTGCCGACAAGTCACAGCTTGACGTCAAGCGTTACGGCGTAATCGTCACGCACGGCCGCAAACGCGGTTTGCTTCTTCCAAATCTTGAAGGGGTGGACACGGTGGAACAGCAAATTTCAATCGCGTTGCAAAAGGGTGGCATACGCGGTAGCGAGCCGTACACAATAGAGCGTTTCGAGGTGGTTCGGCACAAATGAGAGAGGCCCGCTATTATATCGCTGACGGCGGCGTTGTCAGCTGCGAACTTTGTCCGCACCGCTGTCAAATCAAGGACGGCTCTGTCGGCGTATGCAAAGTTCGGCGCAACATCGGCAGCAAGCTGTTTGCTGAAAGCTACGGTCAATTGTCAAGTATTGCTTTCGACCCGATTGAGAAAAAGCCGCTCCGCCGCTTTCATCCGGGAAGCAGGATTCTGTCGGTCGGCAGTTACGGCTGCAATATGCGCTGCTCGTTCTGCCAGAACCACTTAATCAGCCAGTCGAAGCCGAAAACGGAGCATTACACGCCGGAAAAACTGCTCGGACTCGCACTGTCTACCCATAGAAACCTCGGAGTCGCGTTCACATACAATGAGCCGTTAATCGGGTTCGAGTACCTGCTCGACTGCGCGAAGCTGCTCAAATCCGAAAACTTGAAAGTCGTCGTCGTCACAAACGGGCTAATCAGCAAACAGCCTCTTGAGGAGCTTTTGCCGCTCGTTGACGCGTTTAACATTGACGTGAAAGCGTTTTCTCCGGGGTTCTACGCCCGTCACGGCGGCGACTTGGAAACCGTCAGGCGCAATGTCAAAAGAGCGGCGGAATCAGCGCACGTCGAGGTCACAGCGTTGATAATACCCGGTCAGAACGACAGCGAAGAAGAAATGTCCGCGCTCTCCGAGTGGCTCGCGGGCGTATCACCGGAGCTGCCGCTGCACATAACGCGGTTCTTTCCGCGATACAAGCTGACGGACGCGCCGCCAACGCCGACTGATACGATTTATCGTCTCGCGGACATTGCCCGGCGGCGTTTGAAATTTGTTTGCGGGAGGTGAATCTAATATGAAGTCAAAAAGAAATACTCTCTGCTGAGAGTATTTCTTTTGCCTATTTTTCTATCCTGCGGAAGAACCGGAACGCGACAGAAACAAATCGCATAACCGCGCACGACAGGCGCATCGTCTACATTGATCCTTACGTTGACTTGCCTGCCGTCTTCGTCTTCGGCGTCTCCGAAGATAATGTTGACATGGTCGGTTTCTTCTGTTGCTTCGAACCCGCATCCTTGCCTAACCCATCCAAAGATAAAGACACCTTCTCCGCCTTCTTAGCCTGATGCTGCTCCTTCTTAGCCGCCTGCTTAGCCTCCTTCTTAGCCTCCTTCTTAGCCTCCTTCTTAGCCTCCTTCTTAGCCTCCTTCTTAGCCTCCTTCTCCGCCTGCTTCGCCTTCAGCGCCTGCTCTATCTTCGCCTGCTCCTGCTGAAGCTGCTGCTTCTCCGCAGCCTCTCTCGCCTGCTGTTGCTGACGC
>JAITPU010000082.1 GCA_031289235.1 Eubacteriales Family XIII. Incertae Sedis bacterium | reverse complement strand
ATCAGCTATTATGCTGTGGCGGCCGCGCCGGAGACGGCGACGCCACAGACGATTTCGCGTTTGTGACAACGGGGCGCAGGGCGCAAGACGGTTGTCATAAATACTGAAAACGCCGGATATTTTATAACGGAGGCGGGTGATACGATTGACGGACGATAATGACAAAAAAGCGCATGTGGAAATAGAGGAATTTTTTCGGCAGTTCGAAAAATCGCAAGACGGCTCAGATAATTCGCGGGTTCATGACGCGCGGAAAAACGGAATGCCTGTTCTGCGGACTCCCTGCGGAACGATTCGTTCCGCGAGCCGCATGGAACGGAAAGCCCGGGCGAAGGGACAGGCTTCAGGTATCGCGTATAATCTTTCAAGCGGCGGCGCAACTCTGGCCGGCGGAGGAAACGGGAACGGCGGATATACGGAACAGGGAGGCATAAAAAAAAGGGGCAGAAGAAGGAAGAAATACCGCGTCGACAAAAAGAGGATATTTCGCTTATCACTCGTTCTGCTTCTGGCGCTGTTCACTATATTCAGCATATATGTGGCCGGCATAATCAAAAGCGCGCCCGCTGTCGAGCCTGAAGACATCTACGAGCTTCTGTCGGAAAGCTCAATTCTTTATGACGACCAGGGCCGGACCATCGACAACCTTTATCTGAACGGCAGCGGGATACGGACCCGGATCAATTACGACGAAATGCCCGGGGACCTGATCAACGCGTTCATCGCCATAGAAGACAAGACTTTCTGGACTCATAACGGTTTCAACTTCGTGCGCATTTTCGGGGCCATCAAAGAAAGTCTCACGGGCGGCGGAGGCATAAGCGGAACGAGCACTATCACCCAGCAGCTCGCCCGGAATCTCTGGCTCGCGGAAACCAAGACCGAACGCACCCTGTCCAGAAAGATCCGCGAAGCGTATTTCTCTTTGTTACTGGAAAAAAAGCTGACCAAAGAACAGATCATTGAGGCTTATCTTAATACAATCTCCTTGGGCAACCGTTCATACGGTGTTCAGGCGGCTTCGCAGGCGTATTTTTCCAAAGACGCACAGGATTTGACCTTGCTGGAATGCGCCGCCCTCGCCAGCCTTCCAAAAGCGCCCGGCCGTTACGCCTTGGTACAAACCGTTTCGAAGGACCAAATCACGGAGGATGATCCAAACCTGCTCGTCATGGGTGATGAGTACGCGTATGTTTATAACGACGCCGTGGAAAGCCGAAAAGACACGGCGCTGAAATTGATGCTGGATCAAAATCTCATAACATCCGAGGCTTATACGGAGACGATCGCTCAAAACCTTCGTGATTCAATAAATCCGTCCATCAATACGACGGACGGCAGCAACACGTATTTCGCGGATTATGTCGTTACATCCGTCGTCGCGGATCTGGTAAACGAACTCGGATACAGCGAGGAAGACGCCCGGCAGATGGTGTATACCGGCGGCTTGAAGATACAGACAACGATCGACGTCAATATGCAGAAGATCATAGAATCCGAATTTTCAGATAACGCTAATTTCCCTACAGTGACGGGTGTCACAAAAGATAAAGAAGGGAATATAATAGGCGCTAACGGGAAAGTTTTGCTTTACAGCTATGAAAACTATTTCGACGAAAACGGCAGTTTTATCATGACGCCGGCGGAATACACGGGCAAGGCAGACGGCAGCTTGGTATTGTTTCCGGGCAAACGCCTGAATTTCTATAAAACGGAAATTCAGGGAAATATTGACTACAGCATAGAATTCAAGGATATCTACAGCGTCAACGACGGGATGTACTATACTATGCGCGGAGGCGTTATCCCCGTTCCGGCGCAGTATAAATCCAAAGATGAAAACGGTAATCTGATCATAGACGGCGATTTCTTGCGTTCCGAACCCGCCCAAGACACTTTCAGATTCATCGACAACGGCATACTCGTATCTCCTGGGAATTACACGCTGAAACAAAAAGTCGTGCAGCCTCAGTCCGCCATGGTCGTCTTGGATTACAAGACAGGCGGCATCAAGGCCATGATCGGCGGCAGGAATGTAGAAGGGCGGTTTTTATTCAATCGTGCGACCAGCCCGAGACAGCCGGGCTCAGCGATCAAGCCGATGGCGGTTTACGGGCCGGCGCTGCAGTCAGGAGCGAATTTCGATGAGATTAAGGGCGGAGAAAAGTCTTACGGAACCTACTGGACCGCCGCCAGCCGCATCAACGACGAACCTATGACCTTTCAGGGAGAGATTTGGCCCAAAAATTGGTATAACAGCTACCGCGGTGTGCAGACCTTGCGCAAATCCGTGGAACAGTCCGTAAACGTAAACGCGGTCAAGGTTTTCCTGAATATCGGTGCGAAAAAGTCCCTCGCCTTCTTGAAAAGCATGGGTGTCACCACCGTGGTGGAGTCGGGGAGCATCAACGACATGAATCCCGCCGCTCTCGCCCTCGGCGGCATGACGCGCGGGATATCGCCCTTAGAGATGACAGCCGGTTACGGCACGTTCGCCAACAAGGGCGTCTATATCGCTCCTTCGGCTTATACAAAAATCACAAATAAGAGGGACGAGCTGTTCTTTGAGAAAGAACCTAAATCGGTTCAGGTCATGGATCCCGGCGCGGCTTTCATCATGACGGATATACTCAGCAGCACCGTGAGCGACGGAATCGCTTCCGGTGCGAACATAAGTTCTCAGCCGGTGGCCGGAAAAACGGGGACCACTCAGGACAAATACGACGCGTGGTTCGTGGGATTTACGCCGCAGTACTCGGCGGCGATATGGATCGGCAATGACGTAAATATTGAGTTGTCGGAAGGCTCTGGCGCTGCGGCTAAAGTTTGGAGCAGGATCATGTCTAAGGTATGCGCGGGTTTGGCGCGCGGCCGTTTCTCGGAAGCGCCGGATAATATCTCCACTCGTGTCATAAACGGCAGCGAAACGGAATATTTCATCAAGGGAACTGAATCCACAAACGTTTCGGAAAGCGCCACGCCCGTATATCTCTGCTCCTTGTCCGGATATCGCGCGACGCCGTACTGCCCGGCCCGAAAACACGAAGTATACGACGGAAACGGCAGCAGCAGCGGCACGCTTCCGGCCTACTTTTGCCACATACACAACATGGACGTGGACGCCTATCCCATAAATCCGTCGGAAAAGCTAAACACGGGCTTTGTTTGGGACGGTCTGTTGAGGGACGACGCGTATTATGAGACGCATCCTGAAGAAGAAGTTAAGGAAAGCGCGGCAACCGAGAATACAACCGTCGCGAATCCGTCCGATGCCGACAGACCGTCTGGCGGCGCCGCGCCTTCGTCAAACGGAAACAGCGCTTCCGGCAACAATACGGGCGGAAACGCCGCGAGCGCAGGCTCGGCAGAGAATAATTCCGGCGGCGGCAATGGAGGGAGTTCCGGCGGGAGTAATTCCGGCGGCGACAATGGAGACAGTTCCGGCGAGAATAATTCCGGTGACAGCGACAACAGTGGGAGTTCTGAAAGCGGCGATGAGAGTTCCTCGGTGAACGAGACTCCGCCCGCAGAGAATACCGAAGACCCGGACTCTGGTCCGTCTCCGCCAGACTGGCTCAATGTTCAATAACGCGGCGGCGTGATTTATTCAAACATGAGGTTGTTGCAGCTGATTTGCGGCAGCGGGTTCACTCTGAACGGAACCCGCTGCCTTGTCTTTTACAATGGTCTCTGATTGGATTGGCAAAAATGACAGCAGAAACGCGATTAAAGAATTTCCGAACTCATTGAGCGCGGCGGTAAAGGGATTCTTCGAACAGTTCGTCGGCTTTGTCCCATTCGGAGATGATTTGCGGAATCACTTTATAGAGATCATCCACAATGCCGTAGTCGGCGACTTCAAAGATGGGCGCGTCCGGATCGCTGTTTATGGCTACGATAATGCCGGAGTCCTGCATTCCGGCCAGATGCTGGATAGCTCCGGAAATGCCGCAGGCGAAGTATATTTTCGGCTTTACCGTCGTTCCCGTTTGTCCCACCTGATGAGAATGATCTATCCAGCCCGCGTCAACGGCCGCCCTGGACGATCCTACCACACCGCCGACCTTAGCGGCGAATTCTTTTATGAGCTTGAATCCCGAAGCGTCGCCTAAACCCCGGCCGCCGGAACATATGATTTCCGCGTCGGTCAGCGATACGATCTCTTTCGCGGATTTCACGATCTCAAGGATTCTCGTGCGGATATCGCTTCCGGCTATAACGGGCTTGATCCTGACGATCTCTCCCGCCGCTCCCTCTTCGCGCTCCCTTTTGGTCATGACACCGGGGCGCACTGTGGCCATCTGAGGCCTTGTCTTGGGACAGATGATAGTCGCCATGAGATTTCCGCCGAAAGCCGGCCGGGTCTGCTTCAGGCCTTTGTCGTCCGATGCGGGATCCAGCGTTGATGTGTCTAACGTCGTGTTCTTTTTCGCGTATTCAATATAGCTGGAAACCTTGACGTCGAGCCTCGTACAGTCCGCGGTAAGGCCGGTATTCAGCCGCGCCGCTATTCTGGGCGCCAAGTCCCTCCCGATATGTGTGGCTCCGAAAACGACGATTTCAGGCTTGTATTCGCGGATCGCGCCGGTAATAACCTTTGCGTAACCGTCGGTGGTGAAGTTTTTCAGCAACGGATCCTCAATGAGGTAAACTCCGTCCGCTCCGAATTCAAAGCATTCCCGCGCCAGATTCTCGATATTCTCGCCGACAAGGAGCGCGTAAACTTTGGTGTCGTCGGAAATCTCCCTTGACAGCCGTCTGCCTTCCCCGATGAGTTCCAGCGCGACGTTCATCATCTTTCCGTTCCTCTGTTCCGCGTAAACCCAGACGTTTTTATAAGCGGAGAGATCGACGGGGCCTTCATCGCCCTGCGTTTTTTCAATAGCGTCAAATGGGCAGACGGCGACGCACTGGCCGCATACCGTACATTTTTCATTGATGACGGCGAGCTTACCGTCCATATCAATCGCCTCAAACGGGCACGCCTTTATACAAAGTTTGCAGCCTCTGCATTTTTCTCCTATTACGTGAATGGCCATGACTCCTCCTCTACTCGTCTCTTTTACGGCCGGCGGTTCTTTGCCCGGCGTTTTCCGCCGCGCGTCCGCAGATCTTTCGTCCGTAGAAATCTTGTGCAAATCATCATTTATTCCGGTCGCGCTCAGATCACATGTTTCGCTTTCAAATCGATCAAAAGCTTTCGCGCGGCTTCATTTTCCGTATCCGCCTCAATAATGACGCCTTTTCCCTTGGGCGCGGGCGTAAATGAACGAAATACATTGGTCGGGGAAGCGTCCAGGCCGACTTCCTTGTCCGCGTCCACCCCAAGCTCTTTCGCGCCCCAGACGGGGATTTCTTTCTTAGCCGCGTCAAAAATCCCGCCTACGGACATATATCTCGGCGTGTTCAGTTCTTTGATAGCCGTGAGCATACAGGGCGTCTCTACTTCTATTACCTCGTATCCGTCTTCAAGAACTCTGTGTACGGTGATTTTTTTCCTGTCCTTGTCGATTTTAAAATCCGCTACATAAGTTACCTGCGGAAGGTCCAATTTTTCCGCTATTTGCGGGCCGACCTGAGCGGTATCGCCGTCGATAGCCTGCCTTCCCGCGAAAATCAGGTCGTAATTGCCTATCCTTTTGATCGCGGCGGAAATCGCGTTGGAGGTGGCCCATGTGTCGGAACCGCCGAGCGCCCTGTCGGAGAGCAGTACGCCTTCGTCAGCGCCCATGGCCATGCATTCGATGAGCATATCCTTCGCCTGAGGCGGCCCCATGCTTATCACGGTTATGCGGGTATCAGGATATTTATCCTTTATTTTCAGCGCTTCTTCAAGCGCATTGGCGTCGTCGTGGTTGAGAATGCTGGGAACGCCCTCGCGGATCAGCGTCTTTTTCACCGGGTCAATCTTGATTTCGTTGGTGTCGGGAACCTGCTTCGCGCACACGATTATATTAAAAGCCATTGTAAAACCTCCTTATTTTTGAGACTATTTCAAACGGAGTTACTATTCAAACATCTGCGAGGGAGTTGGTCATTCCTTATGGAACCGCGCGGGCGCTAAATTTGCTCCGTTCGTATGCCCGTGATATTCCTTCGCGGAAAACAAAGGCCCCCGGCTCGTTTACGGGCAAATTTTTGAACTGTGAGCAAACGGACGCTCTATTTCCTGAATACATCCGCCGCGATCACCATTTTCTGGACTTCCGACGTGCCTTCGTATATCTCTGTAATCTTCGCGTCCCGCATCATTCTCTCCAACGGATAATCTTTCGTGTACCCGTATCCGCCGTGAAACTGGACGGCCTTCGTGGTGACGTGCATCGCGGTTTCCGCCGCGAAGAGCTTCGCCATGGCGGAAGCCGGCCCGCAGGGAAGATGCTTCTCCTTCAGGTCAGCCGCCTTGTAGATCAACAGCCTCGCGGCTTCTATCCTCGTCTTCATATCGGCGATTTCAAACTGAAGCCCCTCGAACTGAGAGAGTTTCTTTCCGAACTGCTTTCTCGCTTTCATATACTCCACTGTCACATCGAAGGCCCCCTGCGCGATCCCTAACGCTTGGGCCGCTATGCCTATGCGCCCGCCGTCTAATGTGGACATGGCGACCTTGAAGCCGTCGCTTACGCCGCCTAACAGATTTTCTTTCGGCAGCTTGCAGTCCCGGAACACCAGTTCGGTCGTTGACGAGGCGCAGATGCCCATTTTATCCTCTGTTTTTCCGATCGAAAAGCCCTCGAAATCCTTCTCAACGATGAAGGCGCTGATTCCTCCCCTTGTGCCTTTCTTCTTGTCGGTCATGGCGATTATCACGAATACGTCGGCATAGCCGCCGTTGGTGATAAAGATCTTGGAGCCGTTCAGCAGCCAGTGGTCTCCCTTATCCTCAGCCTTCGTCTGTTGGCCTGCAGCGTCGCTTCCCGCGTTTGGTTCGGTCAGCCCGAAAGCGCCGAGTTTTTCACCTTTGGCCAGCGGAATCATATATTTCTGCTTCTGTTCCTCCGTGCCCCAAGCCCAGATCGGCCATGCGCACAGGGATGTATGGGCCGAGCAGATGACTCCCGTTGACGCGCATACGCGCGAAAGCTCTTCAACCGTGATGGCGTAGGCAATATGATCGCCGCCGCTTCCTCCGAGTTCCTTGGGAAAGGGCACGCCTAAAAGGCCGTATTTCGCCATCTTTTCCACTGTTTCCGACGGGAACCGATGCTCCTTGTCGATGTCGGCGGCAATAGGCTCCACCTCGTTCGCGGCAAACTCCCTTACCATCTTCCTGAGAAGTTCCTGTTCTTTCGTAGTCTGAAAATTCATCAAAACGCCTCCTTGATTATATCTGTCTCCGCCTTCCGTTTTGTCTCGGATAATTTGTAACAATATCAAACGGGGTTCTTCAACGTCAATTGGTTCCGCCGTCTATGCCGCCCGTTTTGCCGGACCAGCGCCAAATCTGCAAAGTTTATTTTCAAGCACTTCCTTAGTTTGCGAAGCAATAACTACATCTACTATTTAACTACATTATCTGTAAATTTGCAATAGCTTTCACGCAAATATTCACGACAAACGCATGAACCAAATGTCGCATAATTATCAGCGAAAATTCGTGTCTTAGGAAGTAAGATAATTCCATATTGAAGTAGAGTAAAGAGATAGCAATGCCTGCGGGCATATTTTTTTGTCAAGTTTTTGCGATATACAGTGGATTAATGCGGATTAATAT
>JAITPU010000045.1 GCA_031289235.1 Eubacteriales Family XIII. Incertae Sedis bacterium | reverse complement strand
GGCGCGGAAGCCGGCCACGGTGCGAAAACATCCGCGAAAGAGCCGCCCGCCGCGGGCGCGCGCAAAAATTTCCGCTACGCTTTTCCGCCTCTCAGCCTCCTGAACAAAGGGCCGTCGTCCGACGCGCTCGGAAAAAATGAGAATCTGAGGGCAAAAGCGGTGAAGCTGGAACAGACCCTGCGGGATTTCAACGTGGACGCCAAGGTGGTACAGGTGATAATGGGGCCTGCGGTTACCCGATATGAGATTCAGCCCGGCGTCGGCGTGAAGGTAAACAGCATCGTCCGGCTGGCCGACGATATCGCGCTGAACTTGGAGGCGAAAAGCATCCGCATAGAAGCGCCTATCCCCGGCAAAGCCGCTGTCGGCATCGAACTGGAAAACGAGAGGATAAATTTAGTCGCGCTGCGGGAAATCATCAGCGCGGCGGAATTCAAAACGGCGGATTCCAAAATAAGCTTCGCTGTGGGGAAAGATATCGCCGGGAAAAATATTGTCGCCGACCTGAAATCCATGCCGCATCTGCTTATCGCCGGATCCACCGGCGCGGGAAAAAGCGTGTGCATAAACAGCATCATAATCAGTCTGCTCTACAAGGCAAAGCCCGATGAAGTGAAACTTGTGCTCATCGACCCGAAGGTAGTTGAACTTGTCGGCTATAACGGGATTCCTCACCTTTTAGTCCCCGTAGTGACTGAAGCGGGGAAAGCGTCTGCGGCGCTTAACTGGGCGGTGGCGGAGATGACAGACCGCTACAAAAAATTCGCGAAGGCCGGCGTCCGCGATCTGGCGTCCTACAACAAATATATCGCCGATAAAATCAGTGAAACCGGCGACGGCGGCGCGGAGGAAACCGAAGGGAAAAGCTTCGGTGAAACAATGAGCGGGTTTGAGGCCGAAACTGAGATCCTGCCTCAAATTGTGATCATAATAGACGAATTGGCGGACCTCATGATGGCGTCGCCTTCTCAGGTGGAGGAATCCATATGCAGGCTGGCGCAGATGGCGAGAGCGGCGGGCATGCACCTTATAGTCGCCACGCAGAGGCCTTCCGTGGACGTGATCACCGGCCTCATCAAGGCGAACATTCCTTCCCGCATCGCGTTTGCCGTATCCTCGCAGTTCGATTCCAGAACCATACTTGATATGGGCGGCGCGGAAAAGCTGGTGGGGAAGGGAGACATGCTCTTCAGCCCCTTGGGATTCGCGAAACCCGTGCGGGTTCAGGGAAGCTTTGTATCGGACAGCGAGGTAAACGGCGTCATTGAATTCGTAAAGAAACAGATTCAGGAACCGTGCTATTCGGAAGACGTGATGCACTCCATAGAGAAGAGGCGGACAGGTCTTAATGAGGAGGAGAGCGACGACGACGAATTTCTGCAGGAAGCGATAGAAACCGTGGTTCTCGCGAAACAGGCGTCGACTTCCATGCTTCAGCGGCGTTTCCGCATCGGGTATAATCGGGCGGCCAGGCTTATGGACATCATGGAGTCGCGCGGCATTATCGGCCCGGCTGACGGCAGCAGGTCCCGTTCCGTTCTTATGACAGAGGATGAATTGAAGGACTTCTCAGGAGACGATGAAACTGAGAAATCGGGAAAATGAAGAAGATCAACGCGGCGAACCAGCTTACAATGTTCCGGGTTGTTTTGATTCCCGTATTCATGGCGCTGTTGCTGACGGGCCGCTATTACGCTTCGGCGGCGGTTTTCGTCGTCGCGTCGCTGACCGACGCCCTTGACGGCTTTATAGCGCGGAAATACGGCTTGATCACAAACTTCGGCAAGCTCATGGATCCTCTCGCGGATAAGCTGCTCGTGGTTTCTGCTTTAGTCTGCTTAGTTGAACTCGGCGATATTCCCGCGTGGATGGCAGTCGTAATACTTGCCCGTGAGTTCACCATAACGGCGCTGCGTTCCGTCGCCGCCGGAGAGGGAGTAGTCATAGCGGCGGACAAATCGGGAAAGCTGAAGACCGTGTTCCAAATGGCGGCTATCATCATGATACTTTTAAAAAACCAGCCTTTTGAGCTGATCGGCGTCCCGTTCGCGAGCGTTTTGCTGTGGATAGCGCTGCTCCTTACCGTGTATTCCGGCGCGGAATACCTGATAAAGAACAGGGCGGTATTCAGCGCGCGGAGGCCGTAAAACCGCCGCTTTTTAATTATCGGAACAATAATCCTGAAATCTCAGAACATGATGATGGCGCGGACCGGGCAGACTGGCGCGCAATAACCGCAGGTCAGGCACAGGCGGTGATTCACCTCCGCAAGACCGTTCGCGTTTCTGAAAATCGCGCGGTTGGGACATCTTTCGACGCAAAGCCCGCAGCCTTCGCAATCTCCCTGATCAATGCGGATCCTCTTTTTGCTTATATCCGGATTGTAATCAGGATCCAGCCTGCCTTCCGCGTATTCCACGATCCTGTCTATTTCGTGGCGATATCCGAAGCCTATCATCATTGATGTTACTCCCGGAAGGTTTTTTACGTAATCCAGCGCTTCGCGGTAGCTGCCGCTGAGGTTTCCGCCGCCGAAGACTTTCATCGCGAACACACCTTTCCCCGCGGCGGAGGCCGTTTCGATGGCGGCCGCCATCTCTTCCCGGCTTCCGGCTCTGTTTCCGTTTCGCACGCCGAGGCCGCGAAAATTTATCAGAGGGAAGATCACGTCGATTT
>JAITPU010000052.1 GCA_031289235.1 Eubacteriales Family XIII. Incertae Sedis bacterium | reverse complement strand
GGAAAATACACGCATAAAGATATCCGGCGGATAGAGAACTGGATGAACAACTATCCGAGGCGGATCTTCGGATACAAAACCGCTAACGATATTTACAATGCGGCTTAATGTAACTGCTTAATATTATTCTGGGCAATTAATCTTACATTCTTCATTCGTGAATATTTTGATATTTAACGCTTGTTATTTGAAGCGTTATCATGTAAAATATAATACAGCCAAACAGAAACCCTGAAATAAAACTGGGAAAATGGGAGGGAGAGTAGAACTATGACTATATTATTATGATATGAGAGAAACAGACGCGCGAGCGAGGAGAGGAGGTGATATGATGAATCCGACAGAAGATAAAAAGGCGGAATCAATTGAAAAACCTGAGGCTGAGCTGGAAAAAACATCTGAGGAGACCTTGGAGAAGGGCAGAGATGAACTACGAGCCGAAACCGGGAAGGCGGGGAAACCCGGCGCTCCTGCGGCGCTCAAACCTAAGATGTCCGCGGCTGATTTGATAAAAAACCGCGCGGCTGCCGTTAAGGCTGCGGCGCCAAAAAATCCTGCGCCTAAGGCTGCGGCGTCCAACCCTAAAGAAAATATCGTTTCGAAACCGCAAACGACCGAAAAGCCGCGGAGTGAAGACCCCTCAAAGAATTCCGAGGAGGAGCGTAAGAGAAATAACCAGATGCTTTCCCAAGAAGAAGCGCATGAAAAATTGGCGCAAGAGATGCAGCAACGAAATGAAAATTTGAAAAGAGAAGGAGAACTGAAAAAAGAGGAAGCGTTGCAGACAGATAAGCCAGTGCAAAGCGGCAGTGATCGGCTCGCCCCGCGCGTGCACGTCAAACCCGGCTCGCGCGAAAAAACTCCGAACGAAACCAAGAAGCGGCATTCAACGGGTAAAAACGGTGGCGTAAGAGAACCGATCACCCTTGCCGAGTTGGGCGTGATTGCCGCGAAGGAGCAGGGTATAGCCCCTCCGAAAACATATCAGCTGACACCCTTTGAAACTAAGGCGATTGGAATTAAAACGCCTGAAATGCAAGGGCCGAATAAAAATCAATGATGGAAAAATAGGTTCAATGGAATATAAAATCATTGGAGAGCCTATGCCTGTGGTTCAGTGTAGTCTGAGGCCGGGCGAGGCTATGAGAAGCGATATAGGCTCGATGCTTTGGATGTCCCCGAATATGAGGATGGAAACAAAGGCCGGCGGAGGTAAAGGCGCGTTCAGCCGTATGTTCTTGGGTGAGTCATTCTTTCAGAACGTATACACCGCGGAAGAGGGATCGGGCATAATAGCTTTCGCTTCCAGATTTACCGGTTCCATACGTGCGGTTCGAATCACGCCGGATAAACCTATTGTCTGCCAGAAGAGCGCTTTTTTGGCCTCGGAGATAGGCGTGAGTCTGTCGGTCTTCTTTCAAAAAAAGCTGAGCGTAGGCTTGATGGGCGGCGAGGGTTTCCTGATGCAGAAGCTGTCCGGCAGCGGCGAGGCTTTTCTGGAAATCGACGGGTTCGCCGTAGAGCACGAACTGGCGGCGGGACAGAGCCTGATTTTGAATACCGGCTGTCTGGCCGTCATGGACGCGACCTGCTCAATCGACATAAAACAGCTCAGCGGCGTCAAAAATATGCTGTTCGGCGGCGAGGGGCTGTTCAATACGAAGGTGAGCGGGCCCGGCAGGATTATCCTGCAAACTATGCCTATAAACCGTTTCGCTTCGCAGCTCATCCCCTATCTTCCGGCGCGAAACAACAACAGATAAATTTTTTATGAAGTGTAAGGGTTGCGGCACAGGCAAATTCGTTTGCCGCGCGCAGAGAACGGTAGCTATCGTGGCGAGAGAAAAAGCTGTACTGGCGTATTCGGGCGGGCTGGACACCTCCGTCATCTTAAAATGGCTCAAAGAGAGTTACGATTTCGACGTCGTCGCCGTTTGCTGCGACGCGGGGCAGACAGAGGATTTTGACGCGATCGAAAAGAAAGCCCTCGCGACAGGCGCGTTCAAATCCGTCGTTCTGGATCTTAAAGAAGAGTTCATAACGGATTATATATGGCCGACCTTGAAGGCCGGCGCCATATACGAAAACGACTATCTGTTGGGCACAGCCATGGCGAGGCCGCTGATGGCGAAACACCTGGTTGAAACAGCGAAAAAAGAAGGAGCCGTTTATATCGTCCACGGCTGCACGGGCAAGGGCAACGATCAGGTCCGTTTTGAAACCGCCGTCCGCGCGCTAAACCCGGATCTGGGGATCATAGCGCCTTGGCGCGTCTGGGATCTTAAATCCAGAGAAGACTGCATCGCCTACGCGGAGAAACACGGCGTACCGATCGCCCAAACCGCCGAAAAAATCTACAGCCGCGACCAGAACATCTGGCACATCAGCCACGAAGGCGGCAATCTGGAAAATCCGTGGAACATGCATCTTGACGATATCCACGTGATGAGCGCGCCTGTGGAAAAAGCGCCGGACAAGGCGGTTTTCGTCGATATAGATTTTGAAAAGGGCGCGCCGGCGGGGCTTAACGGCGTACCGACGCCGCCCCTTGAGCTGTTAAGCGAGCTTAACAGGCTCGGCGGCGAAAACGGCGTCGGTACCGTGGATATAGTTGAAAACCGTCTCGTCGGCATGAAATCGCGCGGCGTTTACGAAACTCCGGGCGGAACCATACTGTATAAGGCCCATTCCGGCTTGGAAAAACTTGTACTCGACCGGGACACCATGGCCTGCAAAAATATCGCAGCGCAAAAATATTCGCAGCTCGTATACGACGGGCTGTGGTTCACTCCGCTGCGCGAGGCCCTCGACGCATTCGTGAACGTCACGCAGGAAGCGGTGACCGGCGTCGTGAGGATGAAGCTTTACAAGGGCGGCGCCCTGCCCGTCGCGAGCAAATCCGGAAATTCGCTTTACAGCGAGGATTTTGCCACGTTCGGCGAGGACGAAGTGTTCGACCAGAAGGATTCGGAAGGTTTCATCAA
This sequence comes from Eubacteriales Family XIII. Incertae Sedis bacterium, assembly GCA_031289235.1. Taxonomy (GTDB): domain Bacteria; phylum Bacillota; class Clostridia; order Peptostreptococcales; family Anaerovoracaceae; genus JAITPU01. The sequence continues at coordinate 1,069 of JAITPU010000052.1, read as the reverse complement.
TCTTTTCTCCCTGCCGCTGAAAATCAGGGCGATTCAGCAAAGGCGGAAATAGCGGGAGGTTTTAGATGAAGCTTTGGAAAGGAAGGTTTTCAAAGGAAATGAACCCGTCCGCCGACGAGTTCAACGCTTCCGTCTCTTTTGACCGCAGATTGTTCCGGCAGGATATCGCGGGCAGCTTGGCTCACGGGAAAATGCTCGCAAAACAGGGGATTATCACGCCGGAAGAGGCCTCGGAAATTGAAAACGGCCTGTCAAAAATCCTCGGCGATATTGAAGAAGGGCGGGTTTCGCTGAGTTCCGGCCAAGAGGATATTCATATGAATATCGAAAGCATCCTTACCGACCGGATCGGACCCGCCGGCAAGAAGCTTCACACCGCCAGAAGCCGCAACGACCAGACCGCGCTGGATCTGCGCCTTTATCTGAGGGAGGAGATCTCGTCGGTCACAGATCTGCTTGAGACGCTGTGCGGCGCGCTTGTTTCCCTCGCAAGAAAAAACCAAGACACGGTCATGCCGGGATATACCCACATGCAGCGGGCGCAGCCCGTAACCCTCGCTTTTCACCTGCTCGCCTACTATCAGATGTTCCAAAGGGACATCGGACGTTTTCGCGACTGCGGGGACAGGGCCGACAGTCTGCCTCTGGGATCCGGCGCGCTGGCCGGCGTAACCTACGATACCGACCGGGATTTCCTCCGCCGTGAACTCGGCTTTTCGAAACTCTGCGAAAACGCCATGGACGCGGTCAGCGACCGGGATTTCGCCGTAGAGTTTTTATCCTGCGCCGCGACAGTGATGATGCATCTCTCCAGATTCTGCGAAGAACTGATCATCTGGAACACCTCGGAATTCGGTTTCATCGAAATGGACGACGCTTACAGCGCCGGCAGCAGCATCATGCCACAGAAAAAAAATCCGGATATAGCGGAACTGATCCGCGGCAAGACGGGCCGTGTCTACGGCGACCTCATCGCTCTCCTGACGGTCATGAAGGGCCTTCCCTTAGCCTATAACAAGGACATGCAGGAGGATAAGCCCCCTGTCTTCGACGCGGCGGATACGCTGAA
>JAITPU010000047.1 GCA_031289235.1 Eubacteriales Family XIII. Incertae Sedis bacterium | reverse complement strand
GCGTTTCTTGTGCGCATTACGTTCGGGGCGTTGATTTTGGATCAGGGGCAGTTGTTGCTCATGAAGCAAATCAGCCAAGAGCAGTACGCACATTTCACGACAGATGATTTTGTTCTGGTGCACAAGCTGTACTATGATGAAAAAATTCCGAGTGGGATGCGCGGAAGGCTGAAGGCGTTGGTCGATCTGGGCGTAGTTGAGCACATCGGACGCAACAAATATGTGCTTGCACGCAGTTTCTACGAAGTGACGGGAAAGGCAGGGAAGCGAACGCGCATTGTCGGATTGGATCGCGATACGAACAAGGAATTGTTGTTTAAGCATATCAAGGAATGTGGGACTACAGGTGCGCAACTCAAAGAGTTTCAGCAGGTATTGCCAGGACAATCACGTAGTCAGATTCAAGTGTATATACGTGAGTTGAAAGCGGAGGGTCGGATTTTTGTAGTTGGGAAAACAAGCAATGCGAGGTGGTTCGCAGGAGCACAGGATTAATGAATTGGTTGCAAGTTATAAGCAAGTTATAAGCAAGGTGGTTGCAAGTTGCTCGGAGAGCGAAGTGGTGAAATGGCTAAATTCCAACATATAATTAATGAGTTAGTGGTTGAGTTTGTTGCAAGTTGGTCACAATTAGTTGCAAGTTTATTGCGGAAAACAGTTGGCAACCCAATAACGCAGATAGGGTACGATTACACGCAATTTACGAAGAAAGTTATACGTAATTGAACGCAATGGCTGTTGTTTACAAATGAAGAACTGAAAAATTCAAGCAGGAGGAAGTGTTGGGGCGAGGTCAGATAGTAGAAGATATCGCTGGAGACTTTACGGAGAGTTTGACAGAGAAAGAGCTTGAAGTTCAGTTGACAACCCAATTGTACCATGCAATCAAAGCGTAATAGTAGGCGATAAAAGGTGATAGGGAGCAAACAAGCGATAATTGGTTATCTGCAAGTGAACAGAGAGTCTTGGAATGCAGAAATTTAAATGAATGTTTGCAACTGGAGGACGCAATGATTGAACGAAAACAGCAAATGAAAACGCTTTTGGAACTCCGGGATAGACATATCATCAAGGTTATCATCGGGGTGCGGCGCAGCGGAAAATCCATACTACTTGAGATGTTTGCAGATGAGATCAAGCAGACGGTTCCCGATAAACGGATACAGTTCTTGAATTTTGAAGATCCGGATGTCTTGGCTATCGGTGATTGGAAGCAGGTTTACGATCATATAAAATCAGGTTTGGATTCCGGTAGCATGAATTATATCTTTCTTGATGAAGTGCAGAATATCGAAAGTTTCGAGAGACTGGTCGATGGATTATATATAAAGAAGAATGTAGATTTGTATGTGACCGGATCGAACGGGTATCTGCTTTCCGGTGAACTTGCCACATTGCTTACGGGGCGCTATATCGAAATCGAAATGTTGCCGTTCTCATTTGCGGAATACCGCGATGCCATGTCAAATTCCCCAAACATATCAAAAGACGAAAGTTTTGGGAATTTTCTTTTTGACGGTGGTATTCCACAAGCCGTGGAGTTTCGTGAAATCAATCAAAAACAGGCAGACGAGTTTTTGAACGGATTGATAACAACAATTATTGAGAAAGACATTTATAAACGTCGAAGGATATACAACAAACCCATGTTCAACAAAGTGATGGACTATCTCGCGGATTCGGTCGGCTCGTATGCGTCGCCGAAGTCAATCGCAAACATATTTAAAAACGAAGGGATTACGATAGACCATAAAACAATCACGACATATTTGAACTACCTGTCGTCAACGTTCTTGTTTTATAAGGTTCCAAGATACAACATCAAGGGAAAGAATCTCTTACGAACGCTTGATAAGTACTATGTCGTCGATCCGGGATTCAGAAGTGCGCGTCTCGGTAAGCAAGTCGGAACCGATAGGGGGCATCTGCTTGAGAATGCTGTGTATCTCGAATTGCGTCGTCGGAATAGACATGTATATGTCGGTAAGCTGCGCGATAAAGAAGTCGATTTCGTTGCGATGGATCATGCCGGATACATTTCATATTATCAAGTTGCGTATTCGGTGGTTGACGAAAAGACTCTTGGACGGGAAATCACCCCGCTTCGGATGATCAGGGATTCAAATGCCAAGTATCTTCTTTCGGCGGATTGGGACGGCAATCCCGTGTATGACGGGATACGGAAGCTGAATGTGATTGATTGGCTTCTTGGCGAGGCGAATACTATGTGACATATTTTAGAAATTCCCCAAACTCTACGAAAAATTAAATTTTGGGGAATTTTTTAAGTGTGATATAACCGGTTCGGGTTGCGCAATCGACCGTCGACCATGTACTTTGACATCGCGGCAATAGGCGAGTATTTTTTCGGCGTAACCGATAATCTTTCAGCACATTTGCGTCAATCTACCGGAACAATCATCAATTTGCCCATCGCCGCTTTATCGCCTCAATAATCCTCCCGCAGGCGCGCCCGTCGCCGTATGGATTGACCGCCCGCGCCATGCGCTCATACGCGCCCTGATCTGTGAGAAGTTCTCTCGTCATCTCATATATCTCACGTCTGCTCACTCCCGCGAGCTTCACAGTGCCCGCCTCCACCGCTTCCGGGCGTTCTGTTTCTTTCCGCACCACCAGCACGGGTTTCCCAAGGGAGGGAGCTTCCTCCTGCATCCCGCCCGAATCCGTGATGATAAGAAATGACCGCGCCATGAGATGGACAAAGGGCTGATACTGCAATGGTTCAATGAGACGCACGCGTTTCAGTCCGCGCAATATCTTATCCGCCGCTTCCCGGACCTTCGGGTTCAGATGCACAGGATAGATCACTTCCACATCGGGAAATTCCTCCGCGATATCCCGTATCGCGGCGAAAATATTCTCCATGTTTTCGCCCAGATTTTCCCTCCTGTGACATGTGACCGTGATAACCCTTCGCCCGGAAAAATCAACGTCCTTCAGCCCCTCCTCAGTAAAATCATACTGCGTTTCAGCCACTTCCAGCAGGGCGTCTATCACCGTGTTTCCAGTGACAAAAATGTCATCTTCGCAGACGCCTTCGCGCGTAAGGTTTCTCTTGTTTCGTTCCGTAGGCGCGAAATGCAGGTCCGCCAGCCGTCCTGTGAGAAGCCGGTTCATTTCCTCCGGCCACGGTGAATATTTGTCATAGGTGCGCAGTCCCGCTTCCACGTGCCCGATCCTGCATTGAGCGTAAAAGGCCGCGAGCGCCGTGGAAAAGGAGGTAGTCGTATCGCCGTGAACCAGCACTATGTCGGGTTTCTCTTCCCGCAGCACGCTTTCAATCCCCGCGAGTACGCCGGACGTGATCATCCCTATGCTCTGATTCGGCTTCATGATGTTTAAATCGTAATCCGGCGTGAGATGGAAAAGCTCCAGCACCTGATCCAGCATATGACGGTGCTGCGCTGTCACGCAGAGCACGGATTCCATATCTTTTTCGCCGTTCAGCTTTCGCACCAGCGGCGCCATTTTAATCGCCTCGGGCCTTGTGCCGAAGACTGTTAAAATTTTCACAATATATCCTCTTCAATCCACTTGGCCCGCAGCGCGCCGGATCGCGCCGATTACGCGAAAACGGCTCCACGAAGCGCTTAAATCAACATGGCATAAACGACAGACTGATATTTATAATCGATAAAACTAAAACTTCTTCGACTTTCGCCGTTCTTTTCTCTCCACTTTGGCGGCGTTAACGCCGCGCAGGTTCACATAAGGGCTTTTCGCGTCACTGAGAAGAATATAAACAAACGTCGCCGCGATGATGAAGAGCGCGCCGGATTCCACAAACAGATCCCTGCTGAACAGCACCGCCACGACGCCCATCACGCCGCTGATCCCGTACATGGTAAGCACCGACCTTACCTGCCCCATGCCCGCGGCCATCAGGCGATGATGCAAATGTCCCCCGTCCGCTTCCATGATAGGGCGTCCGCTGGTCAGCCTGCGGAATATGGCGAAGCAGGTGTCGAAAATCGGCAGACCCAGCACAAGCGCGGGAATCATAGTCGCGATGACAGTCGCGCCTTTGACCGAGCCGACGACGGAAACAGAAGCGAGCATAAATCCCAGAAAAAGCGCGCCGCCGTCGCCCATGAAAATTTTCGCCGGATGAAAATTAAAAGGCAGAAACCCGAGAGTGCCTCCCGCGATCGCCACCATGGGTATTACGACCATATACATATACATGACGTCCTGCTGGAGAACAGCCGTATAAGCTATGGACAGCGACGCTATGGCGACCGTTCCCGCCGCCAGCCCGTCCAAGCCGTCTACGAGGTTTATCGTATTGGTAATCCCGACGATCCACAGCACGGTGACGAGAAGGCTGGCCACGACGCCTAAATACCCCACGCCTTCGCCGAAAAAATTCGTGAAAAAAGTGATCCTCACGCCGAATCCCCATTCCACGGACGCGCACAGGATTTGCAGCAGAAATTTCGCCTTGGCGGGCAGCCCAAACAAGTCGTCCAGCACTCCGACGATATATATGAGGATCCCTCCGGCGATCAGGCCTTCTATTTTCCCTCCGTAATGCGGATAGTCCGGTGCGGACGACGGAAAAAACCAGGCAAAACAAACTATGGAAAGCATGACCCCGGCGAATATGCCAAGCCCGCCGAATCTGGGCGTCGGTTTCGTGTGCATCCGGCGCCCGTCCCCCGGGACGTCCACCGCCCCGATCTTCGGCGCGAGCTTAATCGCGGCGGGCGTTAACAGAAACGTCAGCGCGAACGCCGTGAAAAAAGACGCTATGGCAAAGATTTTTAAAGACATTATAAAAACTCCCGCAATATCTCCGAGTCATATGGAAGAGAGCATCACAATTTTAAGCCCCGCCTCTTTCAGGATGTCCACCGAAAGCTGATCGGGATAGCCGTCTTTCACGATGATGCGTTTTATCCCCGCGTTTATGATCATCTTAGCGCAGATAACGCACGGCTGGTGCGTTATGTAGATCGTCGCTCCCGAGATGCTTTCTCCCATCACCGCCGCCTGTATGATCGCGTTTTGCTCGGCGTGTACGGCGATGCACATCTCATGCCGCTCCCCCGAAGGAACGTTCAGCTTTTCGCGTATACAGCCGCCCCGTTCTTCGCAGTGGGCGATCCCGCGCGGTGCGCCGTTATATCCCGTCGCCATGATGTGTCTGTCTTTTACAATGACCGCGCCCACCCCGCGCCGTATGCACGTCGATCTTTCGGCGGTGAACGCGGCTATTTTCATGAAATATTCGTCCCAATTCGGTCTCTCCATAATACCTCCGCTTTCATCCTGCGCCTCCGTCTCTATCGGCCGCCGTCTTTGAATATTAAAGCGGCGGCGCGGACGGCTTCCATCGCGTCTTTACAGTAATAATCGGCGCCTATTTTTTTCGCGTAAGCGGGGTTCAGCACCGCGCCTCCCACGACTATCTTACACGTCAGCCCGGCGTCACGCAGCGCCTTTATGGTCTTTTCCATACTGACCACGGTGGTGGTCATGAGCGCGGAAAGGCCGACCATCCTGATATTTTCCGCTGCGGCCGTTTCCACGATCTTCTCCGCCGGAACGTCTTTGCCCAGATCAATGATCTCATAGCCGTAACTTTCGAGTACAGCTTTCACTATATTGCTGCCGATGTCATGGATGTCGCCCTTTACGACAGCCAATATGATCCTTCCGCGGGAAACGCTTTCTCCGCGTTCCTCGACAGCCTTTTTCAAAACTTCAAACGCGTTTTTCACCGTATCCGCGGATTTGATCATCTGAGGCAGAAAGATGTTGCCCCGTTCGTATTCACGGCCCACTTTTTCAAGCGCGGGAACGATGACGCCCTCTATGATTTCCAACGGCGGCCTTCGCGCAAGCAACTCCCGCGCCGCCTCCGCCGCGCGGTCGGGAAATCCCCTCACGATGATGTCTTCCAGCCCCGCGTCTCCCGCAGGCTTGCTCGTCTCCGGCGTCTCCGGCGCGTTTCTCCGCCAGGCGATATATTCTTCCGCGCCGCGGTCCTTGTTCAAAAGCACTTCCGCACAATACACGGCTTCCATGCAGCCGGCGACTAAGGGATCCATGATGGGCAGGTCAAGTCCGGCGAGAAAGGCCATCGTCAGGAAAGTCCGGTTCAGCAAGTTTCGATCCGGCAGCCCGAACGATATGTTGCTTACGCCCAGAGTGGTTTTCACGCCGAACCGTTCTTTCACCAGGCGAATCGCCTCCAGTGTGTCGGCGCAGTCTTTCTGCCGGGCGGAAACGGTAAGGCTGAGGCAGTCCGCGATTATCCGCTCTTTCCCTATGCCGTATTTTTTCGCTTCGGATATTATACGCTCAAGTATATCCAGCCTTTCCTCTACGCTGTCGGGAACGCCTCTTTCGTCTGTGGTGAGCGCCACGACCGCCGTTCCGTACTTTTTGACAAGGGGAAAGATCTCGTCCATGCGCCTTTGCTCGCCGTTCACGGAATTGATCACGGGTTTTCCGCGGCAGTTCCGCAGCGCTTCTTCCATGATCCCGGCGTCGGCGCAGTCGATCTGCAGGGGCGCGTCCGTCACGCGGCTTATCCTCACCAAGCTTTCCAGCAATATTTCCCGCTCGTCTATCTCAGGCAGCCCCATATTCACATTCAAAACATCCGCTCCGGCGACTACCTGCGCCAGCGCTTCATCTTCAATGTAACTGTAATCCCCGCGTTTTATCGCTTCCGTCAGGCGTTTTTTTCCGGTCGGATTCAAACGCTCTCCGACCACCTTTATGCGATCGTCAAATATCACCGTCTTTGTAAGGGAACAGGCTGAGGTCAGCGTGGACGCAGGCGGGAAAAGTCTTGAAATCGGCCGTTCATCGTTTATTTGCTTTAAACGTTTGTTCAACGCTTTTATATATCCGGGATTCGTTCCGCAGCAGCCGCCGGCTATCCTGACGCCCGCTTCCAGCATCTCTCCAACCGCGTCCGCGTACTCGCCGGCGTCCACATCAAATACCGTCCTCCCGTTCTCAATGCGAGGCAATCCGGCGTTAGGCCGGACGAGAACCGGTATACTCGCATACGCCAGCATCTCACGGATCAGCGGCGTGATCCGGCGCGGTCCCAGAGAACAGTTCGCCCCAATCGCGTCGATTCCCATATCCTGAAGCATACAAACCGCCGTCATGGGATCGCTTCCCATGAGAGTTCGGCCGTCTTCCTGAAAACTCAGGGAACAGAAAATCGGGAGATCACAGTTTTCTTTGGCCGCAAGGACGGCCGTTTTCATTTCAAACGCGTCCGTGAAGGTTTCAAAAAACAGGACGTCGGCGCCCGCGGAGGCTCCGGCGAGTATCTGTTCGCGGAACAACTCATAAGCCTCTTCAACCGTCATGTCGCCAATCGGCGCCATAAGCCTGCCCGAGGGACCTATATCCAAAGCCACAAAGCGCCTGCGCCCGGTTTCGCCCGCGCCCTCCGCCGCTTCCGTCTCCGATTTGGCTATGCTCACGGCGGCGGCGACTATCTCCCGGACGGAATATCCTCTGCCCGCGAGTTTTAAACGATTCGCCCCGAACGTATTTGTCGTCACTAAATCGCTGCCCGCGGACAAATATTCACGATGGATCTCCGCGATCATAGCCGGGCGGGTTATATTCAATTCTTCCGGGAGTTCTCCCGCGTCGAAGCCCCTCTCCTGAAGCACGGTGCCCATAGCGCCGTCACAAAGTATCCTCTGCTTTTTAAGTCGTTCCCGAATATTCACTTCGCCCGGTATTTCCTTCTGTTAAACACTGCTTTCAGCCTCCATATCCGCGCGGTCATAATATACCTCCGTCAGATAAAGCCCCTGCGGCGGAGCGGTGCATCCCGCATATCGGCGCAATCCAGCCGCTAAGGCCGCCCCGGCGTCCGCCGGTTCCCGCCTGCCAAGACCGGTCTCCACGAGGGTTCCGGTCATAATGCGCACCATATTATACAAAAAGCCGTCGCCCGTAACTTTTATCCGGATCCACCCGCGCCCGTCTTTTCCCCCGGACCCTTTCGGCAGCGCCGGATTCAGGATGGGAGGAATTTCTTCGACGGACAGCGCGTATACCGTCCGCACAGTGCTCCGGACAGGATTGCCTCCTGAAGCTTGAAAAGCTCTGAAATCATGAGTTCCTGTCATGTGCTTCGCGGCCTCTTCCATTCTCCGCAGATCCAGCATTTCCCTCAGCTGCCAACATCTGTCATGCACAAAAACATCTGTTCGAACCGCGTTTCGTATGAGGTAGACATAGGTTTTCCCAACGGCGTCATACCGCGCGTGAAATCCCGGCGGTTTTTCCGCCGCGCCGATGATGCGCACATCTCCCGCCGTTCGGCCTGATTTCGCTTTCCCGCCGCTCAGCGTGTTGTTCGCGGCGATCAGCAAACGGTCCGTCGGGATGGACATCTCCGCCGAGAAACAGGCCGTCTGCCCGAGGGCGTGAACCCCCGCGTCGGTCCTGCTCGCGCCATGCAAGAGGATTTCCTGTCCGCACAGGCGGGAAAGAACCCCCTCCAATTCTCCCTGGACGGTTCTCTTTTCGCGCTGCCGCTGCCATCCGTGAAAATTCGCGCCGTCGTATTCTATTTTCAGCATAATGTTCTTCATACAGCATATCAGAAAAAGGAATAATATGAAAGGATGTAATCTATTTCACGTGAAAAAATCAGATATAAAGCCGTCGCCCCGGCGATAAACGGCCCCAGGGCCTCTTCATCCGCGAGGCTCACGCGGCCGCGCGCGAGCAGTATGCCGAAAACCACCGCACTGGACAACGACGCCAAGATAAAAATCAAAATAATACCGGAAAGCCCCGCTATCAGCCCGCATACCGCCATGAACTTCACATCGCCGAACCCAAGCGCGTCTTTTTTGAGCAGAAGCTTTCCCAGAAGGCCGACAAGAAAGATCCCGCCGCCGCCTGCAACCAGTCCCAGAAGCTGCGACAGCGCTCCGTGCCTCAGCACGGCGAAGCCGATCGCCGTAACCGCCAGAAGCAGAACGTACTGATCGGGAATAATCCTGTATTTCCGGTCGGCGATCCCTATCTGCAAAAGCAGCCAAAGCGCGGGCAGCAGGGCGGCCGCATACCTCCAGTCCGAAAGCCCGGCTTTGAACACGGCCGCGGCGAACACCAGCGCGAATAGCGGGGCGAAAGGATATTTGCCGATACGCGGCGGCAGATGCTTTTCGCCCGGCGTTTCGTGATAGTCGCACAGCCACTTCGCCGGTATCTTATTGAACACATACACGCTTCCGTAGCCCGCTATAAAACCGAGAACGGCGGAAAGCAGCGCGCCCGCCGGAAGTATCAGATTTTCCACGGGATTCCGGCCCTGACCGCGTCTTCGCCGTTCAAAATTTCATCCGCGCCCGGAACAGAGGGAAAAGTCGCGGTTCCGCTTTCTTCGCCGTAATACAAAAGTCTCAGCGAAATCTTCCATCCCAGCTCGCCGGGCGTCCCGCTTCCGGCGGGAACGAACGAAAAGTCCTCTATACGATAAGTTCCTTTCGCGCTCTTCTCAAATCCGCCGATGAAATACATCCCGCCGTCATATGGCGCGGTACAAACGATTTCCGCCGGAACTGAAAGCAGCTGTTCTCCGTCCTCCCCGGCTTCACCCGTTGTTTCAGAGGTCCCGATGCTGATGCTGTTGATCTTTACGCCGAGTTCGTCCGCGCAGGCGGCGATATCTCCGGCGAGAGTGGTCCTGTTGAGGCCGCCGATATCATCCCTGCGCGCCAAAACGCTCTTGATCCTCTCAATGTCGCCGCGTATTTCGTCCGGATTCACCATGGCTCCGGCAATCATTTCTTTTTCCTCTTCCAGCCTCTGATATTCGAGGCGGCGAACCTCTATATCGACGCCAAACGCCGGATAAAAAAAATAGGCGTAAGCGCCTGCCGCCGCAATCAGCAAGGCGGCGAAACCGACCCTGAATATAATCTCACGCTTATCTTTCATTCCGCTCTCCCTGAGACGCGTCGCCGGGTTCGGGCCATCTGACGACCGTCACGCAGCGCCAATACCCCTCCTCTTCAGTCGCCTGCATCGTCACAGCTTCTTCAATCGCGACCTTTCCCGCCGCGTTCATATTATCCCTCGCCTTCATAAAACCCTCGATATCATCGGTTGTAAAAGTGACAGCCATCGCTCTTTCGCCAACGCGGTTCAGTTTTTCGACGGTGGAATTGTAAAAAACAGCTCTGCTGATCTGATAGAGAAGCGCGGCGTAATCCGTCTGCGGTTCTTTCAAATATTCTTCGTCCGCCATATGAATCTCAAGCCGAGCCTTCAGATATTCCCGCTCCGCTATCAACCGGCGCGCCCCGACATATTCGGGCCGTTCCACAATCTCTCTGCTTTCCCCGCATTTCAACGCCATATAGTAGTCATAAGCCGGGGGCGCGGACACGGCGAGAAAGGTCGCCAGAGCGAATATAGCGCAAAACAACGCCGTTTTGCGCTTCTCATTCTTCCCGCGAACGCCGCCGTCAAGAAAATTATTCCGCTTTTTTAACCCGGGTTGAACCGACGCCAGCGCGACAACACTTGAAAACAGCGTCTTCCTGCCGACCAGTTCGCCGCCGAGGTCCAATTCGTCGTGCAACTCGGCGTAGAAATCCCCGAAAATCCGGCACGGGATGTTCAGCAGCCCCGCCGCCCGTTCCGCGAAGCCTTTCGCGCCGGACGCGCCGCCGGAAAATATCACATAGTCGAGCCTGATGGATTCGCGGTCGTCCGGATTCGCGGAATACCTGATCGCTTTCCGGATACGCCGCGCGATAAAAGCCAGCAGTTCCGCCTCGCCGTCGGATCCTCCCGAAAAACTTGTCTCTTCCTGATGAATCAGATGTAAAGCCGCGAACAGAAACAGGCTGACAGAGCTTCCCGCGACGTCGATCACGGCTATATTTTTGCCGCTCAGCACGCTTCTGGCGCTGATCCTTTCCAGCAGCCTCTTCGCGATATCCGCGCAGGAAGCGAGCGCCGAACCCGCGAAGCCGACCTTCAGCCCCCGCCGTTTCAGTTCGCCGGTCAGCGTCCGCAAAAAATCCTCCGGGATGCCGAAGACCGCGCTTACCTGCATTCCGTTCTGGTTTTCATGCGATCCGTACCACTGATTTTCCGCGATGAAAACGCCGTCCTCGGCCGGAAATGCCGCTTCGGCTTCGGCGGACGCCCGTCTGTAACGTTCCCTGCCGCCGCTCCTTTCGTGGCAGTATTCGCGGGACAGGCACAGCGGCGCGTGAAAAAGCAGGTCTGCTTTTATCGGCGCGAGCCGTCCCCTTTTCAGGCATCCGAAGATGAAATCAGCCAGCGCCACGGGGTCGCGCCGCATGGCTTCTCCCGACAGGCTGCCGGGAATCGGGAACATCCGCGCCTTGTTTACGAGCAAGCCGCCGTTTTTCCGCGCGACTTCCGCGAATTGCACACAATCTTTTTCGATCTTTATAACCAGCCTCTTCATAACGCCGCGCCGCTAATCTTTCACGCTGTATATTTCATCCGCTCCGGGAGGCCCTATCTCGCGGCGTTCCTCGTCTGACAGCATATAAATCCCTTCCTTTCGTTCTTTCATGACTCCGATGCACGCGACCGGAACATTTACTTCTTTCAGCGCCGCGAAAATCTTTTCCTTTTTCTCCGGACGCGAAATTATCATCATGGAACCGCTGGAAATCAGGCGCAAATAGTCCAAGCCCAAGTGACGGCAGATTTTTTTTGTCGTTTCAGACGCCGGGATTTTTTCCTCGTGTATCTCCGCGCCTGTCTTGGAAATTTCACACAGCTCCCATACGGCGCCCAGCACTCCGCCTTCGGTGATATCGTGCATGGCCGCGGCGCCGGCGCGTCCCGCCGCCAAGCCTTCTTTAACAACACTGATCCTGTCTAACATACCTGCCGCTTCCTCAAGTTCTTCAGGTGTCAGCGCGCCTCTCAGGGCGTCCGCGCGCTCCCTCGCGATGATGCCGCTCCCTTCCATCGCCACCTGCTTCGTCACGAGGATCGAATCTCCGGGCCGTATATCTTTCGCGAAATCCGCCGCGCCCAAAATTCCCCGGCCGATGGCGGTGGATACGATAATCGGCTTCGTGACTGAAGAAGTGATTTCCGTATGCCCGCCTATGATTTCAACCTCAAGCTCCGCCGCCGTTTCCGCCGCCTGACGCATTATCTTCTCCGCCTCCGCCTCCTCCGTGCCTTCAGGGAGCAGCACGGAAAGCATGACGCCCAGCGGAGCGACGCCGCTTGAGGCCACGTCATTGCACGACACATGGACGGCAAGGCGGCCCACTTCAGCGGAAGCGGCCGTAACGGGATCGGTGGACAACACGCACGCAAAGGGCGCGAAATCCACCACCGCGCAATCTTCTCCGACGCCCGGTCTCACCAGCACTTCCGGCCGCCTGTATCTGATCTGTTTGAATATGATTTTTTCCAGCAATCCGCTGTCTAATTTCCCTGTCGGCAGCACGAAGTATTCCTTTCCTTGTTTGCTACGCCCCGTTCGTAAAACGATC
>JAITPU010000056.1 GCA_031289235.1 Eubacteriales Family XIII. Incertae Sedis bacterium | reverse complement strand
CAGCCGCTGCCGACAGGGATGTCCTCTGTCGCGGAATATATGGAATTTGAAACAGAACGCGCGGATTTCGCCGTGGAGCGCTGGAAATCGGCGCTGAACGAAAAATTGCCCGGTGGAATCGAAGTGATTTCCACGCGGGAACTGCCCGACGAGGGGAAAGCCGTCGCCGCCTTAGTTACGCGCGCGCGTTACCGGATTTCCATGCCGTTTTTCCGTCTATACCGTGAAAAATCGCAGGATTACATGAAAAGGGCTGCTATTTTCGCCGAAAAGATACAGAAAAAGACGGGAGAAACCCGGCAAATAGACATCCGGCCCATGATCCGCTTTTTCGAAACAACGAGTATGGACAATGAAATAATCGTGCTGGATACAATAATCGATACGGGAAGCGCGTCCAATCTGAATCCTGAGACGCTGACGCGAAACTTTTGCGAGTATTGCGGCGAAGAATACGACAGATCTTCCGTTCGCATCGAAAGGACCGAATTGTTCCTGTCCCAAAACGGAGAGCCTGTTTCCGCGGACCTGTTTTATGCTTAAATAATCGCGATATTACTCTGGCAATTAATGTCGCGGCGCTCCGCGCTTCCGGGAAACGAATTCGCGCGCGGCAGATCCCATATCTATTATCCTTCTTTTTCTTTTTATTCCAATATTTGACATATACTTCCGCCTGCTGTAAAATATTAACAGGATACAAAAAAAGGAAGGGGTGTTGAAAATGGAAAATATCAGACTGACCTTGCAGGATTTGCTGAAAAACAAAAAGATTCTCGTGACGACCGCCGCCGCGCTGCTGCTTTTTGTCGCCGCGTGCGTCGTATACCAGGGGAAACAAAATGGCGGCGCGGAAGAAATACTGCTGACTGAAGAAGACCCCGGTGCGCCGCCGGAGGAGAGCGTTCAATCAGAAGCGAGCGGCGGCGAAAATGAAAATCCGGCGACGATAATAGTCGATGTGTCCGGCGCGGTAAACAATCCTTCCGTCGTATTCCTGCCGGAAGGCGGCAGGGTGTATGAGGCGATCACATCAGCGGGAGGACCTCGCGACGACGCGGATCTGCGGGATATCAACAGGGCCGCGGAATTGCGGGACGGCGACAAGCTGTACATCCCCACAAAAGAAGAAGGAGAAATAACCGCGAGCCTGCCTGCCTCGGCGGGCAGAGCGGAGAAATACGGCGACGCAAACGGGCTGATCAACATAAATACCGCCGATTCTCAGGAGCTTCAGAAATTAAACGGCGTCGGGCCTGCGACCGCAGACAAAATCATCGCTTACAGGACGGAAAACGGCGCGTTTAAAGCCGTCGGAGACATTAAAAATGTCAGCGGCATCGGCGAAAAGACTTTTGAAAAATTCAAGGACATGATAAGCGTCTGACAAAATATTACAAAGACAATATGCGGCAAAGCGAATAACATACCACCGCAAAATCACAACTCAATGGGTGCGGATTTTTTTAAACATCCCCTGTTTTTTCATACGCAAATTTGATATAATATTTAAGACGACGGTTGCGGGGCGACCGTTGCGAAATATGATAATGATACTGCGAGCAGCGTAAATCTTATACATAGAAAATAGAAACGCTGAAAGGAGAGGAGAATATCTTGATGAGACAGGTATATCTGGACTATTCTGCCACAACTCCTGTAAAAGAAGAAGTTTTAAAGGAGATGTTGCCATATTTTACAAAAAAATTCGGAAATCCGTCCAGTCTTTATTCCATCGCGCAGGAATCCAAGATTGCCGTGGAAGAGGCCCGCGAACGCGTTGCGAGCCTTATAGGAGCGAACCCCGGCGAGGTGTTTTTTACGTCTTCCGGCACGGAATCCGACAACTGGGCGGTAATTGAAACGGCGCGGCTGAAAAAATCCCGCGGCAATCATATCATCACCACGAAAATCGAACATCACGCGCTTTTACATTCATGTAAATATCTGGAAACCCAGGGTTTCGATGTTACGTGGCTCGACGTGGACAGGGACGGGCGCGTCGAACCCGGCGATCTTGAGGCCGCTGTCACGGATAAAACCGTCCTGATCAGCGTTATGTTCGCCAACAACGAGATAGGGACAATAGAACCTGTGCGTGAAATCGCTGAAATCGCGAAAAAACACAAAATCACTTTCCATACGGACGCGGTACAGGCCTTGGGGAATGTTCCCATTGACGTACACGATCTCGGCGTTGACATGATATCTGTTTCGTCACATAAAATATACGGACCAAAAGGCGTCGGCGCCCTGTATATCCGAAAGGGCCTGACTCTTCCTAATCTATTGCACGGCGGCGCGCAGGAAAACAGGAAACGGGCGGGTACGGAAAACCTGACGGGAATCGTCGGCTTCGGGAAAGCCGCCCAACTCGCCGGGCTTTCGTTGTCTGAACATATCGCTAAAACCGCCTCTTTGCGAAATTATTTTATTGGGGAAGTGACCGCGCGCATTCCGGACGTGCATGTAAACGGCGGCATGGAACATCGCCTGCCCGGAAACGCCAATATCACATTCGAATACGTTGAGGGGGAAGCTCTTCTTTTGCTGCTGGACATGAAAGGAATCGCCATTTCCACCGGATCGGCGTGTTCTTCCGCGTCCCTGACACCGTCTCACGTGCTGACGGCCATCGGCGTCCCCATGGAAAAGATACACGGTTCTTTGCGCTTTACGATAGGCGATTTCACGACAAAGGACGATATAGACTACACGGTAAACGAGTTAGAAAAATCAGTAACGAAGCTGAGGAATATCTCTTCGGTTTCTAAAGAGAAAGGGTGGTAAAACCATGGCCATGTACAATGATAAGGTGATGGATCACTTTATGAACCCGCGCAATGTGGGCGAAATAGAAAACGCTGACGGGAAAGGCGTTTATGGCAGCCCTGTCTGCGGGGATATGATGAAAATTTCCATTAACGTCGAAAACGATGTGATCACCGACGCGAAATTCAAAACCTTCGGCTGCGGTTCCGCGATCGCGTCGTCCAGCGTGGCGACGGATATGATAATCGGGAAAAGCGTCGAGGAGGCCCTGAAAATCACGAATAAAAATATTCTCAACGAACTCGGCGGACTTCCGGCGATCAAGATACATTGTTCCGTTCTCGCGGACCGCGCGATACGCTCCGCTATCTACGATTACGCGCAGAAAACAGGAAAGCATTACGCGGGCCTTGAAGGATTTGATCCCAACGAGGATGATGATAACGAAACGGCGGATCAGAAACAGATCTGAAAGCGCTCGTATACAGCAGGGAGAAATTGAAAAATGGGAAAACTAAAGGGCGCGTGCGTCATCGGGCAGTCCGGCGGACCTACGTCGGTCATTAACTCCAGCGTGCTGGGATGTGCAGAAGCGGCGATGAAGTCGGACTCTGTCACCAAGACGTACGGAGCGGATCACGGGATAACGGGAATACTCAACGAAAAGCTTTATGATCTGAGCTTGGAGGATCCGGACGAGCTTGCGAGGATTAAATTCACTCCGTCCGCTATATTAGGGTCGTGCAGGTACAAGCTTCACGACCCGCTCACGGACGCTACGGATTTCTACAGACTCTTGGAAACGTTCAAGAGATACGATGTCAGGTATTTCTTTTACAGCGGCGGCAACGATTCCATGGATACGTGCAGCAAGATAAGCGCGTTTCTCATGCACAACGATTACGAATGCAGAGTGATCGGAATACCCAAGACCATCGACAACGATTTGGCTATGACGGACCATTGCCCCGGCTACGGAAGCGCGGCCAAATATGTAGCCTATACCTGCATGGAGGTCGGGCTGGACTCCAAAGTGTACGGAAACGGCTCCATCACGGTGCTTGAAATAATGGGAAGGAACGCGGGCTGGCTGACGGCGGCTTCCGCGATAGCAAACCGCGACGGGCTTGGGCCGGATCTCGTATATCTGCCGGAAGTACCGTTCGATCTGGCGAATTTCATAGCCGACGTGAGCAAGCTGTATAAGCGTCAAAAAGATGTCCTGATAACTGTTTCGGAAGGTATAAAGGATAAAAACGGCACTTATATCTCATCGTATTTTTCCGATACATCAAAGGACAGAGACGCTTTCGGCCACGCGCAAATGGGCGGGTTGGCCGGGAGTCTCGCGAATTTCGCGAACTCCAAGATCAACGCGAAAGTCAGGGGAATCGAACTCTCATTGCTGCAGCGCTGCGCGGCTCATGCTGCGTCGGCTACTGATATTGAAGAGGCGTATTTAGCCGGACAGGCGGCTTTCAACGCCGCGGAATCAGGTGTTACAGACAAAATGGTGGCTTTTGAAAGAGCGGAGGGGCCTGTTTATAAGTGTTTGACTAAATTTGTGGATCTGGTGGAAGTGGCGAACCAGGAGAAAAAAGTGCCGCGCGAATGGATAAACGCGGCCGGTAACGGCCTGCTCAAGCCTTTTATAGATTATGTGGCGCCTTTAATACAGGGCGAGACCGGACTCAAGATAGAAGGCGGATTACCGCGATTCGCAAAGCTCAAAAAAATCATGTCTCGCCCTTATCAGAATACATAACGGTTCAATTGTTGAAGCATACTCTGTAAAAATTGAATATTTACCATACGGAGGGGTATCGAAGCGGTCATAACGGGGCTGACTCGAAATCAGTTTGGGAGCAATCCCACGCGGGTTCGAATCCCGCCCCCTCCGCCAGACTTTGCCAAATCCGAACTCTGCCGCTCGCCAGTTCTGCCGGTGGACGCGGGGTTCGGATTTGTGCTTTGGATAGAATTTTGATACGAAAGGCGACATAATGGCAGGTAGGAAAAAGAACGGCTTCGCCTCCCCATTCGTCAAGTGGGCAGGCGGGAAGTCGCAGATACTGATGGAAATCCGAGCAAAATATCCGGCGGAGCTTGGCTTGGGCGTGACGAGATACGCCGAACCGTTTGTCGGCGGTGGCGCTGTGCTGTTTGACGTGTTGAACAGCTACACGCTCAACGAAGTCTATATCAGCGATATAAACCGCGAACTGATACATACTTATACGAGCGTTCGTGACAGCGTGGATGGGCTTGTCGAGGCGTTGCGCGAGCTTGAAGGGCAATACTTACCCGCCGACGCGGATACGCGCAAGTTGATGTATTATGGCAAACGCGAGCGGTTCAACGCGCTGAAGCTCACCAATGACGCGAGTTTGGAGCTTGCTGCGCTGTTTATTTTCCTCAACCGCACTTGCTTCAACGGGTTGTATCGCGTGAATGCCAAGGGCGCGTTCAACGTGCCGCAAGGCAGCTATAAAAATCCGACGATTTGCG
>JAITPU010000042.1 GCA_031289235.1 Eubacteriales Family XIII. Incertae Sedis bacterium | reverse complement strand
GCTTTCACTTTGCCGGGCGTTTTTATGTTAAATCCCGGAGCGGAGCTGAACGTTGCGCAGGTTATTGCGGTGGTCCTCGGCGGCGTCATCCTCGGCCTGATTTTTACCGCTCTGATACGCAAATACTTCGTGGTAGACAAAGAACTGCCTTATCCCATGGGGCGGGCGGCCGCCGAAACCCTGATAATCGGGGACAAAGGCGGAAAAAAATTCATCGCGCTCTTCACATCTCTCGGGCTGGCCGGGCTGTTCACGTTTATCCGCGACGCGATTCCTCTCATATTTCCCGGAAAGGTGATCGTCCCCGCGACATTTTATAACGGCAGGATGATGAGCTACGGTTCTTTCGGCGGAATCTGGCTGTCTCCCATGCTCGTCGGCATGGGCTATATAGTAGGTCCTGTCGCTGTCGGAGTATGGTTCGCGGGAGCGCTTATCGGCGACTTCGGCGTTCTCATCGGCGGCGTGAAATTAGGGCTTTGGGACGGCGTTCTCGCCTCCGCTATCAAATCTTCACTCGGCATCGGGCTCATGGTGGGCGCGGGAATAGGCATAATAATCAAGGGTATCCTGCCGAACGCGAAAGCGATGATAGTGTCTATGTTCAGAAAGAGCGCCATGTCCGGCAGCTTTATCAGTCTGCGCTGGACGCCTGTGGCAATAGTGATTTTGGCGGCGGTTTTTACAACGCTCTGCGGAATGGGTGTTGTGGCCAGTATTGTTACGATTTTAGGCGTGTGGCTGGCCGCGTCGATGTCCGCTCAGGTGGTGGGACAGTCGGGCATAAATCCGATGGAAATATTCGGCATTATTGTGCTGCTCGCGGTAAAGGCGGTATCGGCTGTCGGGCAGACGGAAGCTTTTTTCGTGGCCGCGATCGTGGCTATCGCCTGCGGCCTCGCGGGCGATGTCATGAATGATTTTAAAGCGGGGCATATTTTGAAGTCCGATCCCAAAGCTCAGTGGCTCGGAGAATGTATCGGAGGCCTTGTCGGCGCGTTTGTCGCCGTCGGCATTTTTTACGCGATTATTTCAGCTTACGGGCCGGAAGCCTTCGGTGATCCTGAACTTTTTTTAGCGCCTCAGGCCGGCGCGGTGGCCGCTATGGCGGGCGCCATCCCTCATACGCTCTCTTTTATCATCGGGCTGGCGGCCGGATGCGTGCTTTACTGCGTGAATCTTCCTGTAATGACGCTGGGCCTCGGCGTATATCTGCCTTTCTATCTTTCCATGACGGCCTTTGCGGGCGGCGTGCTTAAACTGCTTTCGCGGAAATTCGCGCCCGATTGGGATGGGAAAGGCTTCGGCCTCGTAATAGCTTCCGGTTTTCTGGGCGGAGAGGGCGTAGTCGGGGTGATGATCGCGCTGTGCCAGGCGGCCGCGGGTTTTGCGGGCATGTAGGTTGGTGAATCGCGAGCGGAGACGTTGAAAATGTATGCGGGACATAAAAGTGAAGACGGACGGGTGCAGCCGCTTAAAGAACATCTTGAAAAAACTCAATGGCTTTGCGGGGAATTCGCCCGCGGCTTTGGATGCGAAAGTATCGCGCGGCTTCTGGGGCTTTGCCACGATATCGGCAAATATTCGCCGGAAGTCCAAAATCGAATTTTGAATGACGGACCCAAACGAGATCATTCCACCGCAGGCGGGAAAGAACTAGCAAAGTTAGCGGGATGTCTGTTTAGTTATGTTATTTTCGGACATCACGGAGGATTGAATAACGGCGGTTCGCGGCATGATACAGGCGCCGAGGCCACTATGTATGGAAGGCTGAAAAAAGAAAACATCCCGGATTATTCCGCGTTTCGAACGGAAATCAAGCTGCTGAAACCGGAAAACCTCGACTTTGTACCGTTTGATGACAGTCTGGGCTTTTCCGTAGCCTTTCTGATCCGAATGCTTTTTTCGTGTTTGGTAGATTCGGATTTTTTGGATACAGAAAGTTTTATGTCGAATCGCACGGTGAAACGTGGAGAATATGACGATATAGAAAGCCTCCATAATAGATTGGAGCAATTTCTCGAAACATTTAAATTTCCTTCAGGAAATTTAAATAGAAAGCGTAACGAGATTCTAAAGAGTTGCTGCAAAGCCGCCGCGGGGGATCTTGGCCTGTATTCCTTAACGGTTCCTACCGGCGGCGGAAAAACGATATCCTCTTTCGCTTTTGCTTTGAAGCACGCTAAAATTCATAATTTGAAACGCGTAATTTATGTGATACCGTACACGAGCATCATAGAACAGAACGCAAAAGTTTTTTCCAAAATAGTTGGGAAAAAAAATGTGCTTGAGCATCATTCAAACATTGAATACGATAATGAAGAAGGTAAAAAGGATCAAAAATATCTTTCTACGGAAAATTGGGACGCGCCTATAATCGTCACAACCAATGTTCAGTTCTTTGAGTCGCTTTTTGCTTCGAAAACGTCGCGTTGCCGGAAATTACATAATATCGCAAACAGTTGCATCATATTTGACGAAGCGCAAATGCTGCCTGTTTCGTACTTGAAACCCTGTATCAGAGCTATTTCAGAGCTTATTCACAGCTATGGATGTACAGCGGTTCTATGTACCGCCACTCAACCGTCACTGGATCAATTTTTACCGGACGAGATAAAAAGAAATGAAATAGTCGATGCTCCGGAAGAATTGTATACATTTTTCCGGCGTGTTACTATAGAAAATTTGGGTCTGCTTAATGATGAGTCATTGTTTGAACGTCTTCAAGAATGTGAACAAGTTTTGTGCATTGTAAATACCCGTAAACAAGCGCAGAATTTATTTAGAATGCTGACAAGGGAAGAAGGTTGTTATCATCTTTCGACGCTTATGACGCCGATTCACCGCAAATGGATTCTGCGGAAAATTCGCGGAAGGCTTAAACAGGGAAAATCATGCCGCGTTGTTTCGACCAGTTTGATTGAAGCCGGAGTTGATGTCGATTTTCCCGTTGTATATCGCGGCGCTGCGGGTCTGGATTCTGTTATACAGGCGGCGGGACGCTGCAACCGCGAAGGGAAAAGGGCTGCGAATGAAAGTAAGGTATATGTATTTGAGCCGGATGGAAAATATACGATTCCGATATCGCAGCAGCGCCCGGCGAAAATATTACAGTCTGTATCGCGCAATCACGATGATATTGCGTCGCTTTCCGCAATCAAAGAATATTTTGAAATGTGGTACAGAATTGAGGGAAACGAAGTTTTGGATGAAAAGAAAATTATCAAACGATTTAATGATGGGATGCAGACGGTGAGTTTTCCCTTTAAAGATGTGGCGGAAGAATTTAATTTGATTAACAACATAACTCGCAGTATTGTAATACCGCTGGGGGAAAAAGCAAGAAGACTTGCGGACGAACTTCGCGGCGGTAAAAGAACCCGGAGTCTTTTGCGAAAGGCAGGTCAGTATAGTGTGAACGTTTACATGAATCATTGGAAAGAATTATATGAAATGGGGATTATAGAGATTATTGATGACGAATTAGCGATTCTTTCTGAAGAGGGCAGTTATGATAAAGACGTCGGTTTGCTTCGCAATTCACGTGGAGGTAAAGCCTTATTTGTTGAAGTGTAAACAAGCAGGGAGCAGCAACGGTTAATCCCGTTCCTGCCCCCTGCCCCATGTGTTGACGTCATCCGACAACACAAAAATACATATTTCAACCCACGTCAGCATTTTAAATGAACGCTTGTTTGAAAGCACGATTGCTGAACGACTCTATCGTTAGGATAACATAAAAAAACTAAGTTAGTATTAAAATTTCTTTAAAAATCTCGTTGACAATT
>JAITPU010000034.1 GCA_031289235.1 Eubacteriales Family XIII. Incertae Sedis bacterium | reverse complement strand
AGCGTGTGCAGGAATTCCACATTGCCGCTTTCGCTGTTGCGGAAACGAATTCCCGCGCGTCTCGCCTGATAGGCTTCAAAATTGCTGCAAGAGGATATTTCAACGTATTTTTCGGAACTTGGCATCCAAACTTCGATATCGTAAGTACAGGCCGACGCAAAGCCCAAATCGCCCGTCGAAAGCTGAACGACTCTGTAAGGAAGCTCAAGGCGGCGCAGGACTTCTTCCGCCGCGCGCAGCAATGATTCCAACTCGTCGTAAGAATTTTCCGGTTTTACAAATTTCACCAACTCCACTTTGTTGAACTGATGCTGGCGGATCAACCCCCTCGTGTCGTGCCCCGCGGAACCCGCTTCCCTGCGGAAACAGGGCGTGTAAGCTACATATCGGACAGGAAGCTGCTCTTCGGTCAGGATTTCTTCCCTGTGGAGGTTGGTCAGGGGAACTTCCGCCGTGGGAATCAGAAAGAAATCCTTCGCGGGGATCCAAAACATATCTTCCTCAAATTTCGGAAGCTGCCCCGTTCCCGTCATCGCGTGACGGTTCGCCATAAAAGGAGGAAGGATTTCCGTATATCCGTATTCTTCAGTGTGCAGGTTGAGCATAAAGTTGACGACCGACCTTTCCAATCGCGCGCCCAAACCCTTATATACGGCAAAACGCGAGCCGGAAATTTTCGACGCCCGGTCGAAATCTAAGATATCCAGATCAACGCCCACATCCCAATGGGCTTTATATTTGAAATTAAACTTCTTGGGGATGCCCCATTTCCGCATTTCTACGTTCGCGCCGTCGTCCTTTCCCACAGGGCTTTTGGGGGAGGGGGCGTTCGGTACACTCAGCAGGGCCGCGTTCAGGGCTTCTCCCATCTCCGCGAGCCGTCCGTCCTTCTCCTTGAGGCTCTCGGAAAGTTCTTTCATTTCCTTCATCAGAGCCGAAGCGTCGCGCTTCTCTTTTTTCAGTTTCGAAATTTCCTTTGACGCGGTATTCCGGCGGTTTTTCATCTCTTCCGCTTCCGCCAGCAATGCCCTGCGTTTTTTGTCCAACTCCATGACGCCGTCTAAAGCGAAATCGCCCTGCCCTCTGGATTCGACAGCCTGTTTTACCCGCGCGAAATTTTCTCTCAAATTTTTAATGTCTAACATGAATTTCTCCCGCGCGCGTTCTTACTCCAAAGTGTCCGCTTCTTCGGCCAAGACGTTGTTCGCGGTTTCGTCCGCTGTGATATCTTCTTCCGGGAGCAGCAGAGACAGATATTGTTCTAATTTTTTAAGTTCCGCGCCGTATGTGGTCCAGTCGCCGAGCCGTTGGGCTTCTACGGCGTTGGTGTAAGCCGCGTTTGCCATTTGAATCAGCTGTTCGTCCGAAAATTCGCCGATTTCCGGTTCCGGTTCGTCCGAGCTTCCGCTTTCGGCCTGCGTACCGGCGCCGCTGCCGAACAGGGAATCTAAGGCGGCGGCCAGCGTAGGCTCATACGCGATTCGGTCGCCGTAGGCCACGATCACGCGCTTTACTTCCGGAAGGCTGGAGTTTTCCGCTTCCAGATAGACCGGCTCCACATAGACCAGAGACTGTTCGATCGGAATGACGAACATATTGCCGCGGTTATATTTTGAACCCGCGTTGGTCCACAGAGAGAATTCCTTGGATATGGTGGTGTGCTGGTTGATCTGAGCTTCGATCTGCATGGGCCCGTAAATGATCTTGTTCTTGGGCAGTTGGTAAAGGATCAATTCGCCGTATTTGTCTCCATCGTTTCTCGCCACGAGAAGCCCCGTCATGTTCACCTTATCCTTCGGCGTGTACGGGATCGAATTGATGAATTCCACCCGCTCTTCACCCGGGATCTTCATGATATAATAATTCGGCGTCATGGAGACTTCTTCCGTGCCGAAGATTTCTTTTGATATGTCCCACAGATCTTCGCCCTGATAGAATACCTTGACGTCCGTCATATGATACCTTTTATAGACGTTCGCCTGAATATTAAGGATTTGATTGGGATAGCGCACGTGCTGCCGCAGGGATTCCGGCATTTGATCGAAAGTTTTAAACAGCGAGGGATATATCTTCATATAAGTGTTGGCTACCGGATCGTTTTCGTCCACGAGATAGTAGTCAGTATTGCCGTTATAGGCGTCGATGACGATTTTCACAGAATTTCTGATATAGTTTATGTCGGTTTGCGAGTTGAAAGGTTCGGAATACGGGTAATAAGCGCTGGTCGTATAAGCGTCTAATATCCAGTAAAGCTTTCCGTCAGCGGTCACGATATACGGATCCTGATCGTAGGAAAGATACGGCATGATCTTGCTGACGCGGTTTTTGATGTTTCTGTTTATGAGGATTTTGGAATCGCTCGTTATATTGCTGGAAACAAGAAGCTTCATGCTCTGCTCCCTTATCGCGAACAGGATTTTGTTGAGCGGATTCAGCTTAATGCCCGCGGTTCCTTCGTATATGGTGTAGGTGTTGTTTTCACCGTCAGGATAATCGAATTCTTCTTCGTCGGTATTCGTCAGTATGTAGTTGTTCGTCAGTTCCCCGAAATAAATTTCGGGCCGCGTGATATTGATTTCAGCGACGTCGGAAACCGGCGGAATGTTCCGGATCAGCATGTCCGGCTGGCCGCTGGCGGTTACCTTGTCCACCCGGGAAAGGGTGATGCCGTAGCCGTGAGTGTATTTCAGGTGAGTGTTCAGCCATTCCTGCCGTATCTTGCTTTCGTCGATTTCTCTGGCTGAAAGGAAAGTCTGGGTATATTCCCCGTTTACCATATACCTGTCCACGTCCACGCCGTCGAAGGCGTAGTATTGGCGTATGCTCTGGGTCTGGTTATAAAATTGCTCCGCGGGCGTATAGTCGTTGATGCGGATGTTGGAGATGGTCTCCATGTTGTTTTGGATATCTTCCTTTGTCAGGTTGTTTTCCGCGGCGAAAGGCTTGACCACCACATTGTTCAGCCCATACGCCTTCTGCGTAAATTCTATGTTGTACGCGAGGTCTTGGCTTTCCTTGTTGATTTCGTCCGGAGAAACGACGAGGTTCTGAACGAACGTACTGGCGCCGCTTCCGAGCGCGCTAAAAACTATCATAATGACCGGTATGGTCAACATGCTCCGATATTTTTTTCTTTTGAGGCTTGCCGCGAAAAATATGGCGGCCAGAACCGACAAGGCGATCATCGCCCGGTATATCCACAGCGTGACGTTGATATCCGTAAAACCCGCGCCGTAAAGCACACCTGTGTGAGAATACAGCAAATCATACTGCTTCAGGAAGAAATTCACGCCTATCGCGAGGAAAAAGATCACGCCTAAAATGCCGATCTGACTTGAGGCTATACTCAGCAGTTCTTTAAAATTGACGCTGTTGAATTGAGTTTTCTGTTGTTTAGAGCTGAAAGCGCCGCCGCCCCCCATTTTATTGAAAGCTTCTCCGAATTTTCCGAAAATATCGTTGAAACTACCGTAAGCGCCGCCGGAATTGGCGCCATCTGCGGACTCGGCGTTTTCCACCGCGTCGAATATTTTCGGGCGGCAAAGAGCGATGAGGATGAAATAATAGAGGAAGGTCAATATCGCGAAAGCGACGAGCACGCCGATCAGAATCCGGTTCAACTCTGTAATGAACTGCAGTCGGAAAACATAGAAAGATACGTCCAAATTGAAGACCGGATCCAAGAGGCCAAATTCCGAGCTGTTGGTGAATTTCAATATCTCAAACCACAGGCTCGTAACCGCCAGCCAGGTGATCGCGGCACTGAAAACCGCGGCCAAAGCAAGGGCGATCCAGTTCAGTATCTTTGAGTTTATGGGCGGCCTCAAGGTTTTGACCTTTTTGAAATAGCTTTTTTTAAGTATTTGCAGGTAAATGTACGCAAGCACGGCGAGGAGGATGAATGTAGGTACGCCGATCTTGAGCTGCGTGAAAAGCTGTTTGAAGAACACGGCAATATATCCGAGTTCCTTAAACCAAAGGTAATCTGTGACGAATCCGATCAGCCCGCTGAATCCCGCTACGATGCCCAGCAGAATGATTACAACAATCGTCAGAATCGGTTTGGTGTTTTTTTTCAAAACTATATCCCCCTTAACCTCCGTAGTAATATAAATGAAATCAGCGTATTTTCCTGGTAATATTTTCCAGGCCGCTTCTCGCCTCGGCCGGGAGTTCGTCTCTTCCGCCTTTGAAAGTCTTCAGCGAATCTATGTAAACGATTCTACCTTCCATCTGTTTTTTCAGAAGTTCAATATAGGCGGCGTCGTTGAAATCAGGAACGAAGCCGGTCACGTCGATGGTTTTTATTTCGGACAGGGGCCCAAAATTCTTGAAATCCGCGCTTCCGTCCACAATCGCTTCTAAGATGCCGATTGTGGCTTCTTTCGGGATTTTCCCGGACAGAAAATGGCCGGTATTGATCACATAACAGGCGACGCCTCGCTTTTCAAAGAGATATTTAAATTTTTCATAATCTTCCGCGAGCGGATATGTTCTGAACGGATTCGCGTAGGGTTCGAACACGAGCGCGTCCCTGTCCACGCCTTCCGCCAGCTTTTCCGCTGTGGTCCGTTTTGTCGCCAGACAGGCTCCCATGGCCGACGCCAATACGGGGTTTTCTATTTTGACGACAGGCGGCAGCGAGTGATCCTTCATAAGCCATACGATGGAGTTGATGGGTTCATCCATCTTGTCCACCCGGTTTACGGCCCACAGCTTGGATTTGATAGCACGGCCGTTACCGTTTCGGATATCCTCGGTGACGAGGACTGTCTTGCCGTTTTCGTCCGGCGTCGCGCCGCAGTTTTGCACGGTGATCAGGAATTTGTTGTCCGGGGAAGTCAGCGGATAGTCCTGAGTTTTGTCGAAATAAGAAGGTTCCAGCGCCACGGTCGATCCGTTCTCGGAGGAAATAATGTATGCGTCGTCGTGCAGGACGGTAACATCGTATTTACCGGCGTGCTTTGCGTGAGTCAGCGTAGATTTGCCCGATCCCGAAAGGCCGAATACTCCGAGGACGTGTTTTTTTCCGTCTTTTCTGATCATCCGCTTGAGTCCGCCATGGCAGGACGCGTATCCGTTCCTGTTGGCGATGCCCCATGCGAGCGTAAGAGTACCTTTCTTATGCTCTCCGAAATAACGCATCCCGAGAAGGCAGGCGCAGTTATGCTCCGGATCAAAATACGCAAGTCCGTCCGGGAATTTCGGATGTTTGAAATCCGGATCCGAAAGAATGAAAATATCCGGTTCATCGCCCACGGGCTTGGATTTTAAATACATTTCGTCGTAGAACGGATTGATGTACTGAAAGTTCAGCAGCCAGTTATAAAGGGTGTTTTCATAGGTTTTCGGGATCAGCAGGTTTGCCTTGATGATGAAATCTTCGTCTAAGCCGATGTATGCCTGAGTGTGATACATGGTTTTGTATCTGGTCTGGAAGACCGCTTCGCGCAGCACCTTGGCGATTTCGCCTTCGTCCACGCCCTTTTCCCCTAATATTACCCGCGCTCCCGCGAAGCGCCCGACGGTTTCCCCGTCGTTGAAAAGCAGCACGCTCGCGCCGGCCGGCAGGCCGATTTTTTCAGGTTCAAAAACCGGCATGTCCGTAACGACGGTTCCCTGAGCGCGCTTGGCCATTTCATAGGCTTCCTTCAAATCTACGCGTTTTTCCACGTTATTTCCATAGAAGGCGGTTTCGATCGTCGTCCTCGATGCGGAAAAAGCTCTGTTTCCCGCATTGATCTGTTCTCTCGGAAATTTTGATTTTGTAGACATTTCTCTTCCCCTTTCAAATATGCTATGCTTGTATAAATCACACGTTTTGTACGTTTGAATTTGTTAAATATTTATCAATCATTGGATATTGGAAGCAAACAATGCCCGAATGCTGTAAAGACTGTTTTCAACGACGCCCGTTACAGCGGCCGCCGCGCTGTTTATCCAATATGCCGCCGCGCTTTCGGGGAAAAAACAGATTATCACAGCTGCCGAGGCGCCGGCCAACAAAATGAATATGAGCAGCGTGAGCCATACGTTCGCGCCACGCCGCCGTTTCTCCGATTTCCGGCGTTCTATCTCCAAAGCATCAAAAGCCTTGCTTATGAGCGGGTCTATGGCAATGGACCTTTGGATTCCGGCAGTTCTGGCGGAAACGACTTTGCCGGCCTTATCAGTCTCGTTTTGCCCAGTCGGTAATGACGTTTCCTTTATATTCTTTTTCTTCAGATTTGTATCGTCCGCCGTTTCTGACTGTGATCCGGACGCGGGTTGTTCAGTCGGCGCGCCAATATCGCAGCCGTTTCCGTCGCCGGTAAATCCTGAGGCAGCATCTTCAGTTTCAACCGCTTTTTCAGCTGCCTTAACCGCCGTTTCCGGCGGAATCGCTTCGGATTCTGCGACAATCCTTTTGCTTATCGCCGCCTCCCGCTTTATGTCGGAAGCGCTTTTCCTTCCTTCGTCCGACGATGTGTTCGCGTTTGACTTCAAGTCATTTTCAAGCGGGGGATCGTCTTCGCCGATTATTATTTTTCTCGCCTCCGTCATGCCGGCGGTATCATATTGTTTCAGGCGTTCATATTCTTCGTCCAATAGTTTTTGAAACTCTTCATTTTTCCGGTTGAATGTGAAAAATTTATCATTGTTTCCCGCGCCGCCGCCGAACCCTTCCTCGCTCTGTCCCTGTTCGGTTTTCATAAAAAAAGAATCGCCGTCGCGGGTTTCCGATACAGCGAGCCGCGCCGGAATCTCCTTTTCCAATTCCGACTGAACGCTTGCCCTTTCAGCGTAAGCGTAAATGTCTGTTTTTTTCAAATCGTTCGGATTCCAGTTGAAATCAATATCATCCGTCTTTCGCGGTTCCCTTCCCGGAAAACCGCGGACGTTCCATTGAAATTCTTCGCCGATTTTCAATTTTTCACCATTTGGCGTGATATTTGCCGTTTCCGGCCAATGGTCTAAAATCGCGTCCGCTTTTAGTTCGTCTGTTTCATCGTTCGTTTTTTCCGTCGGCCCTTCTAAATGTATGCGGACAGCGGTTTCGTCCTGCGGTTCCTCGGCAGGGCCGGGATTATGTTCCGAGCTTTCCGGCGGAGTGAAACCTGACGAAACAAGAGCCGCGGAGTTTCTCTCTCCCAAAATGAGCGAAGCGGATTGAAAAGACGCTTCCTTTTTCTGTGCCGCGTTTTGTTGCCCGCCGGTTTCTGATCCGCAAACTCTGCATATCAGATCGGTGTCGTCGAGCAGATTCCCGCATTCTTTGCAGTACATCAGCGTTCTCCCATCCAAGAATTTCAGCCGTAATTTTAAAATCAGTGAAACGATTCAAGTGACACCCCGCGTATCGAAAGCAAACAGGCGAATCCTGCGCGTTAACATACGTCTGTGCGCGCCTCTGCGGCGCGTTTGGCGGTTCATGATTGATCTGTGAAAAAATCCGTCCCTGTTTGAATAGCCTTGATTAAAGCTCCGAATCGTCGTCTCAATTATAATATATCTTGGGAGCATAAGCAATGAAAAGTGGAAAAAAACCGTCCGCAATCGCAGAACTCGCGTCACGGGGAGGGGGATGACAGCGTTCCTCCTGCTTGTTTACGGGAGAACCTTTGACAGTTACAATAATTGCGAAACAGCAATTGTCCCTGAGGATTTTTTGATTGACAGCTTTTGACCGCCATGTTAGAATACAAAACATATCCGGCGGGCTGAACCGCAAGGGTTTCGCCGTATTTTGCGGCCGGACCGCGAGCGGGGAAATATCCCGCGGGCATTGAAATATGACGTCACGCTCCGTTAGCTCAGTTGGCAGAGCACCTGACTCTTAATCAGGGTGTCCAGGGTTCGAGCCCCTGACGGAGTACCAAGAAATCACAGCGCTTCCCGCGGTTCGGGAGGCGTTGTTTTTATGTCGAAAAAATCGTTTTATCCGGTTCTATCTATTCCGCTTCCGGCAGTCTGACTTCCGCCGCCATGCCGGTTTCGGCCAATCCGGCAGCGTTGTCGGCGCTCACTTCCACCTCAAACATACCCGTGATTGGGTCCATGCCGGGGGCGATGTTGGAAACATTTCCGGCTATGACGTTTTCCGTCGTCAAGAGCAGGATTTCGGCGGGCGTTCCAACGGCGATCTTTCCGATGTGACTTTCAGTCACATTTATACGCAGGAGAATTTTCCCCGCGTCGATAAGCGTTATGAGCGCCGATTGCTGTGAAGCCATATCTCCGGTGTGCGCGTTGACCTCCAACACTTCAGCGTCGATCGGCGCTTTGACGCTGCAATACGCGAGTCTTTGCCGGGCTATGTCGAGGGCGGCTTTCGCGCTGTTCAGCTGCGCCCGCGCCGTGTCGGTCGAATTCTGCGCCTGAGTGGACGCGGCGTTCAACTGAGCTTCGCTGCTTTCCATTTTAGCTTTGGCGCCGTCAAGCTCCATTTGCGGCACGGCGCCCTCGCTGTAAAGCGTCTGCATGCGTTCATAATTCTTTGCGGCCTCGTCGTAAGCCACCTGCGCCGGTATGACAGAAGATTGTTCCGATAACACCGACCTGCTGTTTTCATAGACGACCTGGGCCGCCTGATAGCCCGCCGCGGCCTGGTTTAACTGCAACGCCGCGTCCGCCGTTTCGAGAGTCAGCAAAACGTCGCCCTTTTTGACTTTTTGTCCCAGCGTCACCCTTACGGAGGCGATTTTGCCCGCGATATCAGGCGCGATCCTGACCATTTTGCCGGCTTCGACAGTGCTGCTGTAAGCGTTATCCTGCGTATTCACCGGTTCGCTCTTGCCGGGGACGGCGTCGGAAGATTTTTCAAGGTGAATCTTGACCGTCGCGTTCATACCGAACGTGAGCGGGAAATTCCCGTCGTTTTCGATTTGGACTTTAACCGGCACAAGCTGCGTCACTTTTGTATACGTTCCGCTCGTACTCAAACTCATTGAATTGTTGAAATAAGTCTGGGTAGTCTGTTCGATTTCAGTTACGACGCCATGGAAAACTTCTCCTTTATAAGCGTCTATCCTGACTTCGGCTGTCTGTCCCGCCGCGATGTCGACGATATCCGTTTCTTCGATGTTCACGCCGATGTACATGTTTGCCGTATCGGCGATCACGGCGACGGGGGCCGCCGGAGTCGCGTTTTGACCGGCGGCGGCGTCATTTTGTACGATAAGTCCGTCAATCGGCGCCGTAATGTAAGGCAGCACATCCTGGCGTCCCAGAATTTGGTTTTTATGGACCTGTTCTCCCAACGCCACGTCCCATTCGAGGATTTCGCCGGCTTTGACAGGATAGACCGAATACATTTTTGCCGTAACTTTTGCGTTGTCGGTCGTGAAGTAATTCGCGCTCTGATCGTAAAAATAAACCGCTGTGCCGCAACCCGCCGCCACGACGACGAGCAGCAGCGGCAGCAAAATTTTGCGCAGGTTCCGCCCGGGTTTTGCCGCGGCGGTTTCCGCGGGTGAGTCGGTCGCCGCGGGTAAATCGGTTTTGTTTTTATTTTTTTCGTCGTTTTTCATATAGTTTCTCTCCTTATTATTCGCCTTCGGAAAACTGACTCATGTACAGTTCGGCGTAGAAACCGCCCTGCGCCAGAAGGTCGCCGTGCGTCCCCTGTTCGATGATATCGCCATCCTTCATGACGAGGATGATGTCGGCGTCCCGGATTGTAGACAAACGGTGGGCGATCACAAAACTCGTGCGGTTGCGCAGCAGCCTCGTCATCGCCTGCTGCACCAAAACTTCCGTGCGCGTATCGACGGAACTTGTCGCTTCGTCGAGGATCAGGACGGGCGGATCGGCCAGAAATGTGCGCGCTATGGTCAGAAGCTGCTTTTGCCCCTGCGAAATATTGCCCGCGTCTTCGTTTATCACCATATTATAGCCGTCGGGCAGCTGGTTGATGAATTCATCGCAGCGGGCGGCCTTCGCGGCGGCTATGACGTCTTCGTCGCTCTTGTCGAAATTGCCGTAGCGGATGTTTTCCATGATCGTGGCGCTGTACAGCCACGCGTCCTGCAAAACCATGCCGAACAAGCTTCTCAGATCTCCGCGGGAAAGCCTGTTGATATCGTAGTCGTCGATAAAAATCGCGCCGCCGTCGATATCGTAGAAACGCATAAGCAGCTTGACTATCGTAGTCTTTCCGGCTCCGGTCGGTCCGACTATGGCGACCTTGTCTCCGGGGTGGATAACCGATGAAAAATTGTTGATGATAGTTTTATCTTTGCTGTATCCGAAGTGTACATTTTTAAAGGATACCTGCCCGCGTATGCGTTCGCGTTTCAGTTCCACCGCGTTTTCGGGACTTTCCTCTTCCTCCGCGAGAAATTCGAAAACCCTCTCGGCCGCGGCGGCCGTCGACTGCAAAATATTTGAGATGTTCGCAAGCTGGCCTACCGGCTGCATGAAGTTGCGGGAATATTGGATGAAAGCCTGTATATCGCCGACTTCAATTGAGCTTTTGACAGCGAGATAACCGCCCAGAATACAAATGATCACGTAACTCAGGTTGCCGACGAAATTCATGATCGGCATCATCATCCCCGAGAGAAACTGAGATTTCCAGGCCGAATTGTAGAGTTCGTCGTTGAGTCCGTTAAAGGTGTTCATAGCTTCTTCCTCGCGATTGAACACCTGAACGATGTTGTGGCCCGTGTATGTCTCTTCGACATGGCCGTTTATGTGTCCCAAATACTCCTGCTGCTTACGAAAATGCTTCTGCGACTGTTTGACGACGATCATTATGAAGACTGAGGACAGCGGAATCACCAAAACCGTGACCAACGTCATCAAAAGACTTATGCTCAGCATCATCCCGAGAATCCCGAGAATCATCGTCACAGACGTGACGATCTGCGTCAACGATTGATTCAGGGTTTGGCTCACGGTATCAATATCGTTCGTGATACGCGACAAAACCTCGCCGTGCGTCCGCCGGTCGAAATAGCGCAGCGGCAGACGGTTGATTTTTTCAGATATATCCTTTCGAAAACGATAGGTGATCTTCATAGACACGCCGGCCATCACATATCCCTGAATATACGAAAAAACAGATGATATCAGGTAGAGCGCCACAAGAATCAGTATGCAGCGGGCGATGTATCCGATATCGGTCAGCAGTCCCGTTCCGGCGAAATACGCGATCATGCCCTCGAAAAGCTTTGTCGTGGCCTTCCCGAGGATCTTGGGGCCGGCGATTGAGAATACCGTTGAAAAAATCGCGAAAACTATAACCGCGCTTATTTGCGCCCTGAATACCGCGAGGTATTTCAGGAGAGTCATCATAGTGCCTTTGAAATCTTTTGACTTCGCGCCGCCGCCGCCCATGCCGCCGAAGGGCCCGCCGCCCATAGGTCCCTGGCCGCCCATAGGCCGAGCTCTCTTTGCGGTAGAGGCGTTTCGCTCGCCCGCGCTTTGCTGTTCACTCACGCCAGATCCTCCTCTGTTAATTGCGACAGGGCGATTTCCCGGTATATACCGCAGTCCTTCATCAGGCCGGCGTGTTTTCCCGCGCCGACTATTCTGCCGTGGTCGAGAACTATGATCTGGTCGGCTTTCATCGCGGTGCTGACGCGCTGAGTGACAGTGAGAACGGTGCTGTGTCCGGTCTCTTTTTTCAGGGCGGCGCGCAGCGCCGCGTCGGTTTTGAAATCCAGAGCGGAAAAGCTGTCGTCAAAGATGTAAAACTGTGATTTGCGGGCAAGCGCGCGGGCGATGGACAGGCGTTGACGCTGCCCGCCCGAAACGTTGGCGCCGCCTTGGGCTATCGCTGACGACATACCGTCTTCGCCGGCTTCTATAAAATTTTTCACCTGCGCGATTTCAGCGGCCCGCCACAGCTCTTCCTCAGGTATTTCTTTGTTCGCGTAGGCCAGATTGTCGGCTATAGTTCCCGAAAACAGGATGTTTTTCTGCGGGACATAACCGAGCTGCGCGCGCAGTTCTTTCAATGACGTCCGCCGTATGTCAACTCCGTTGAGCATAATTTGGCCGGCGCTGACGTCGTAAAACCGCGGGATCAGATTGACCAAAGTCGATTTCCCGCTGCCTGTCGAACCGATAAAGACCGTCGTTTCTCCCGGCCTTGCCAGGAAGCTGATGTCGTGCAGAACCTCGTCCTTTGCGTTTGGATAAGCGAAACTTACGTGGCGGAATTCAAGAATCCCGCTTTGCCCGCTTTTCTTTTCTTCACTTTCGCGGAGCGGGAGCGCGCCGTCGGGAGTGTTGGCGACGGAAGGCTCCGTTTCCAAGACATCGGCGATACGATTGGCCGAAACCGCCGCCCTCGGGATCATTATGAACATCATGGACATCATCAGGAAGGCCATCATGATCTGCATGACGTACTGCATATATGCCATCATATCCCCCACATTCATGTGAAATTCCGATACCTGATGCGATCCCACCCAAATGATGAGCGCGGTCACGAGGTTCATGATCAGCATCATCGTCGGCATCATGGCCGACATAGCGCGGTTTATGAAGAGATTTACGTCTGTAAGATCCTTGTTTACGCGGTCAAAACGGTTTTCCTCAAAACGCTGGGTGTTAAAGGCGCGTATGACTAACATCCCGTCCAGATTTTCGCGCACGACGAGATTCAGTCTGTCGATCAGAGTCTGTACCAGTTTGAATTTTGGCAAAGCCATCCCCAGCATAACGCCTATCAGGCATATGAGCGACCCGACGGCCAGAGCGATGATCCAAGACATGCTTTGATCGGTGTCAACGGCGTGTATAAGGCCGCCGACCGCCATAATCGGCGCGTAAAATATGAGCCGTATCATAAAAACCATCAGCGTCTGAATCTGCGTGATATCGTTGGTCGTACGCGTGATCAGCGACGAGGTCGTGAATTTATCAAACTCGGCGTTCGAAAAACTCTCGACCTTTCGAAATATGTTTTTGCGCAGCCGCCGGCCCAGACCGGCCGCTATTTTAGCGCTGATATAGCCTACGCTGACGCTGCACACCACCCCCAGCAGGGAAACGGCGAGCATGACAAAACCCGTTTTCATGATATAGGCCGTATCACCGGACATGATGCCTTTATTGATGATATCCGACATATAATCGGGCAGAGCCAGATCGCACATCGCCTGCCCGAACAGCAGGACGATCGCCAGAGACAAAGCCGCGGCGTAGGGTTCGATATGCTTGTATAGTCTGAGCATTTTGCAAGATTCCTTTTTTTCTGCCGTTATTATGAATTTCGCTCGCTTTTTTTCTCCGAATATTCATTTTTTACATTATCCGCGATGTCGGAGAAGCGCTTGAAAAGCAAGATGAGCTGTTTAGTATCCTCTTCTCCGAAGCGGGAAATGATTTCCGTAATCATGACCTCAAAACCGCTTTCCGCGTTTTTGATTATAGCCAATCCACTCTCCGTGAGAGTGATTACGATTTTCCGGCGGTTGTTTTTATTGATCTCCCTGTTCAGATAGCCTTTTTTTTCGAGGGCGCCGAGCATTTGCGACACGGCGGCTTTTGTGATGGACAGGAAACGCTGTAAATCAGCCAGGCAGGCGTTCTCGTCCCCGGAAGCGTCGAGGATTTTTTTCATCAAAACAAGTTCGGCCATGTTGACGTTAAAGTGTTTCATTTCTACGTTGAGGCTCTGAGGAAGGCGCATTCCCGCCTTTTTGAAGCGGAAAATCGAATGCACCAACTGTCTTTTCAGATCTATATCCATCGCGGGCGCTCCCTTTTAGCTTTATGGTAAGGTTTTAAATACGAATCAGTTTAAAAAGCTATTTATAGGAATATTGGAACAATTCGTCGTTTGTAAAGCAATTAACTATTTATATCATTAACAGTATATATCGTTAACAGTATATCTCTTAATCTTTGTTGTCGCAACAAAGATTTTTTATTGCTCGGCCAATTGTTCAACGGAGCGCCTTTGCGGGCGTCAAGGGCTGTGCTCCGCTCATATGCCCGCGATATTTTCATTGACGGGCAGCATGTTTAAATGATAAACTTGTTTTCGGAAGCGATGGAGAGAAAAGCACCCCGAAACGCCAATGATTTCAAGGTGCCGCTGGTTTTTAACAATGCGAAGAGTTGTAGGTTAATTCAGCCTCTTTTCGCCAGCCCCAAATTTTTTCTGATATCTCCGAGACTCATCACTTTCAGGCCGAAATCCGTGCCGAATGCGGCGTTCATGTCCTCGGCCGCATCATCAATATGGTCGAACAACCACAGGTTCCGGTCGATGTTGCTGCATTCCACTTTGCGCAGCGTTTCAGTGATCTTGGCGATGGTGTATTTGCCGCCAAGGCGAAGCTCGGCAATGCGCGCGATGAGAAGGGCGATGAAACAGGTCAGGAAGTGCGCGTTGATATGCTCTTGGGTACGCAGATACACAGGTCTTGCTTCAAGCGTACTTTTCGTCACCTTGAAAGA
>JAITPU010000089.1 GCA_031289235.1 Eubacteriales Family XIII. Incertae Sedis bacterium | reverse complement strand
TTGCTTGGCGGCTGCAAAAAGATCGTGTTGAAAATAGGGAGCAACGTGCTTTCAAATGACGAAGGAGTTATGGACCGCGAATCCGTGCGGAATATCGCGGATCAGGTTTGCCGTTTGCGGCGGCGGGACAAACAGGTGATCATAGTTTCATCCGGCGCCGGAATTTGCGGCGCCGGCGCCATAAAAAAATGGGACCGGCGCGAGGACATCAACTACAAACAGGCACTTTGCGCCATCGGACAGGTAGAGCTGATGATCGCCTACAGGGAATACATGGGAAGGCACGGGGTTCATGTGGCGCAGATGCTTTTGACGGCGGAAGATTTCAGGGAAAACATACGGAACCTCAACATACGGAACACGCTGTTCACCCTGGTGGACGAGGGCGTTGTTCCGGTCATCAACGAGAACGACAGCGTCAGCGTGGATGAGATCAAGATCGGGGACAACGATATGCTCGCGGCTTATACCGCCGTTCTCTGGAACGCGGACCTTCTGGCGCTGATGAGCGACGTCGACGGAGTTTACGATAAATCTCCGAAGCTGCATGAGGACGCGAAGCTGATTCCGGAAGTATACGGCGCGGCGGATCTTCTGGAAAATATTGATTCAGGCGGCAAAAGCCAATTCGGAACGGGAGGCATGGTTACGAAGATTTCAGCGGCTGAAGAGGCGAACCGCTACGGCATTCCCGTGGTGCTGGCGAACGGGAAAAAGCCGGATATCCTGCGCAGGCTGGAAACGGGCGATGAAAACGGCACGGTGTTTTTCAGGAGGGGAGCGTGAAAATAGGGTTTATAGGCGCCGGAAACATGGGCGGCGCCATTATAAAAGGATATCTTGCGGCGAATAAAGGCAGGGGCGAAGATATCCTCGTTTACGACATGGATCAGGCCCGGATGGACGAGCTTGCCGCCGGGACCGGGGCGCGCGCGGCGGACGGGATCGGGGCGTTGGCGCGTCAGGCGGACGTGTTGGTGCTCGCGGTAAAACCGAAGGGATTTGACAGGGTTTTGGCGGAGTTGCGAAGCTTATACCGTCCGGAACAGATCGTCGTGTCCGTCGCAGCGGGGATCAGCATCGCATTTATAGCGTCCTACCTCGGAGAAAGGGCGAAAATCGTGAGGACTATGCCCAACACGCCGGCCCTGACGGGCGCGGGCATGACGGCGCTAAGCCGCAACGCTGCGGTAAACGATGAAGAATTCGCGGGAATTTTGGAAATATTCCGCAGCGTCGGAAAAGCTGAAGCGGTGGACGAGCGCCTGATGGATACCGTCGTGGGCCTCAGCGGCAGCAGCCCGGCCTACGCGTATATGTTCATTGAGGCATTGACGGAGTGCGCGGTGCAAAACGGCATGGACGGGGAACTCGCGAAAGTTTTCGCGGCTCAGTCGCTTCTTGGAGCGGCGAAGATGGTGTTGGAAACGGGACTTGATCCCGTTGCGCTGCGAAAGAACGTATGTTCGCCGGGAGGCACTACGGTGGAAGCGGTGGATGTCCTTGAAAGAAACGGATTTCGTGAAAATATCGCGGAGGGAATGAACGCCGCCGTCGCGAAATCGGCGCGGATGACTCGATAGCCGCTGCGGCGCGTGAAAGGTATGCGATGATTGTTGAAGAAAAAACCTTGTCCACAGAGCGGATTTATGAAGGCGAAATACTGAACCTGCGCAGGGACAGGGTTACAGTCAGAGGCGGCGGGACGTCGCCGCGGGAAATCGTGGAGCACAACGGCGGCGTCGCGCTGGCGGCGATAACCGGCGAAGGCAGGATGGTAATGGTCCGGCAGTTTCGCAAGGCTGCGGAGAAGACCGAACTGGAAGTTCCCGCGGGGAAAACCGGCGCCGGCGAAGATCCTGCCGCCGCCGCCCTCAGGGAGTTGAAAGAAGAAACGGGTTATACTGCGGAAAGCCTTGAACATCTGACGGCCTTCTATCCTTCCTTGGGATATTCCACCGAGGTCCTGCACCTGTACCTCGCCACCGGGCTGTCGCCCGGAGACACGGACTTTGACGAACACGAAGCCATTGATATTTGCGAATACGAACTGGAAGCGCTTATGGACATGGTGAATACCGGCGAGATCGAAGACGCTAAAACCATAATCGCCGTTTTAATTGCGAACAATAAACGCATCTCCGGAGAATTGTGAAGGAGATCGGCGGTTCGCGGAGCGGAGGCCCCGTATCCGGCCCTATAGACGCCTGCCTTTGAACAGACTAAGGAAAGCAAATGGACTCTCAGCTTGAACAATTCAAGGAATATCTGGAATCCGCGAAAAAAATGGCGGCGAATTCGGTGGCGGCTTACATGAGAGACGCCGGCGAGTTTGTGTTTTTTTTAACAAATGAAACGGACGAGGGCGCGCGCGGCCCGGAATCCGCGGGACAGGCTGATGTAGCGGCTTATTTGCTTAAACTGAAGCAGGACGGGAAGTCCGCCGCCACAGTCAGGCGGAAACTGGCTTCCGTCCGCGCCTTTTATCGCTTTTTGCAAAGTTCCGGCGGAATAAAAGCAAATCCTGCCGGCGATATCAAAACGCCCAAGGCGGAGAGAAAGGATATCGACTTTCTCAGCGTGGAAGAGATGGAAAAACTGATAGAACAGCCGGATAAAAGTGCTAAAGGCGTACGCGACAGGGCGATTTTGGAACTGCTTTACGCTGCCGGCCTGCGCATAAGCGAGGCGGTGGAACTGGATGTCGAGAGCGTCAATCTACGCATGGGTTTCGTCACCTGCGCGGGGGGACGCGGCAAGACGCGGATCATACCTTTGGGCCGGCCGGCCAGGACCGCGCTTGAGGAGTATATATACGGCGGGAGGGCGAAGCTGCTGCGTAGCGGGGAGCGCGACGAGCCCGCCCTGTTCCTGAATTGTCACGGCGGGCGCATGACGCGGCAGGGGATCTGGAAGACTCTGAACGAGTACGCGGAGCGCGCGGGTTTTGAGAGAAAGGTCGCGCCGCAGATCATCCGCAATTCATTCGCCGTGCATATGGTCCAGAACGGCGCGGATCTGAAGTCCCTTCAGGAGATGATGGGGCATGA
>JAITPU010000049.1 GCA_031289235.1 Eubacteriales Family XIII. Incertae Sedis bacterium | reverse complement strand
AATGCAGAACAATTAAGAATATACAGTATTGGGCGGTTATGCCCGGAGATTAGACGAAACATTGAGAAACTGTATCAAACGAAAAGACTTGGGTTTCCGCAAAACGTCATCGCAGCTCGAAGGTCTCAATGACAGTTATTTATTAAGAACACGCGCAAATGCAAACATTAGTCCTTGTAAAAAATGCGGAAAGAAACTCAGAGAAAAGAACATCGCGCAAGTCAGCGAAATCCGAGACGTAATCCTTGAGGCGAACTGCCTAAGGGCTACACAGAAGACTCAGTCATGTTGTTGACAGAGCCTTTGTTATACTGTTTTGCTTCAGTATTAGCAGAACCTAAGGTCTTGATAGACGGGAAAATCCTCACTGTCGCTGAAAAAAAAATAAATCTATTCCCAAAACATAAATTTTAGGAATAGATAAATAAGTCTCTTCCCTCTTTTTACAAAAATCAGAACTTCTATGACGTGAGAGCAAGCGCTGACACCCATGATGCGCCAGTATCTGGAAATCAAGGAACCTCATAAAGACTGCATACTGTTTTTCCTTACAATTAACGGCATACGATAACAGCTAAATAGTGATGCGGCTAAAAGCGGCTAAAATTCGTTTTCGCCTTTTGCGAGCATATTGCCGAACCGCTCCAAGAACTATGAACGGGGTAAATAACCGTATACAGCCATTGATTACCGAGTTGTAAGCTGGTGATGGAGCGCGCTGGTGATGGAGCGCGGGGAAAAATATCGTCTATGTGATCAACAAGCCGGCGAATTCTTAAATACCGCAAAAAAAGAATAACGGATACCTCTCTAATCAAGATGTCCGTTATTCTTACTGTGCGATTTCGTTCGCCTCTGTCGATCTCGTTTTCGTCAATATTTCCGGTTCTACGCTGCGCTACTACTCCTTGCCGTTCGGACGCGCAGCAAGCGAAATTTATCGCTGAATACTATAAACTGCTGCTGATGATAAAATGATACTCTTTCGGATTCGACGCGCCGGTATAATCCACCGTCAGATACAGGTCTGTCTGCGCGTTGGAAAGCTCAACCAACACCTTCTTTTTCGGAGGATTATCCAACGTTTTGCCTACGGAAACAATATTATTGTCAACTTTAGCCGTGACCGCAATATCGTCGTCAACGGTGAAGATCACGTTGATGTCTTTATTAACTCCGGCCTGCACGGTGTAGGTAAAGGTTTCTGACTTGAATTCAAAAGATTGGTCTTCAGCGATACTGAGGCTTGTGATCCTCGGCGTCGCCACCGTTATGTTTAAAGTGTAAACCCGTTCTGTTTTACCGGATTCAAATACGGCGATCTCAACGGGCGTATTTTTGCCCGGCAAAAGCGTAACTTTTACCGAATCGCCCTTTTCAACGGTTTTTCCGTCGCTCTTCACGACTGTGTTCGTCGGCGCAGACGGCGTGATTTTTAATTCGGTCGTCTTGCCCGGGGCGGTAACGTCATAGGTATATTTTGCCGCAGAGAAGGTATAGCCCGATATAGATTTCCCATCCTGATCTTCGATCTTCATACCGGTCAGATTAGAGGCATAGCTGATACTTTCCGACGGCGTGAAATTTGAAGAGGTATAAACAGCTGAATTCTGGCTCCCATACTGGACGACGCCGTGAACGCGGTACGTTTTCCCCGTGCTCAGCCCGCTGACCGAATAACTCAGCGATTTGGAACTGGGGATGGTTTCATTTCCGCCTTTTATCGTACCCGTAGAAGGACTTATGATCCAGGTCGCTGACGGCGTCTGCTGAGAACTTTCCAGAATTACGTAATAGAACTTATAAGAACTGCCGCTGACGTCGAACCTCGCGGTAAAATCCACGCTTGTTTCCTGTACGCTGTCCGTGCGGATGCTGGTGATCCATTCGGTCCCGCTGCTCGTGGTTTTGAACGAATCGCTCTTTACGACAGAATAATTGCTGTATCTGTCGGTACTTTCATAGACACAGCCGTATACGCGGTAGCTTGTTTCGCTTTTCAGTCCGGTTATGCTGACGGTGGAACTCGAATTCGCGGAAATAGACTGATCCCCGTTTGCCGCCGCCGTGTCTCCGTTTCGGTCCAACCCGCTTCTTATGTAATCCTGACTCGGAGTACCCGAAGAGGAACCCTCCACGGCGACCCAGTAAAACCGGCCCTTCGTGTTCGACCTCACGTTCAATACCACCGAGGAATTTTTGATGTCGCTGACGCTGTAGGTGGTAATCCAGCTTCCGCCGCTCGCACTGCTGCTTTCCGTACGGAAGGATTTCGAAGTCACGGAAGACCTGTTCCATTTCGCGTCCGTCGCCATGACGAAAATCTTATAATCCGTATCAGCGAGCAGATTGTCTAATTCGACGCTCTGCGCCGTATTCGCGGCCGCGCTTATACTGCCTTTATCAAACGGCGTCCCTCCGTTGGCGTCCTTGCCGTCATACACGTTCTGCGCGCTCGGCGTACTTGGGTTGGAGCTTTCCACGAGAACCCAGAATATGCTTCCGCTTTGCGTGGAAGTGGCTCTCAGAGTCGCTGAATTTATTTCGATGTTCCTTATCTCCGTAGCGACAGACAGGGCTGCGACAGATTCTTCGGGCGCGATATTCAGGACCTTATTCACGGCCTTTACCGCTTCCCCGCGTTTCATAGGAGAAGTTGGGTTGAAGTTGCCGTCGGGGAACCCGCCCATATATCCCTGCGCGTACACGGATTTTACGGATTCCAGCGCCCACTCGCTTATCATCCCGGCGTCTTTCACATCCGCAAGGGAATAATTGACGTTTCCGGGGTTGATCCGGTACAGCATGGTGGCGACCTCCTCCCTCGTCACATGGCTGTCAGGGCTGAATGTATCTCCATAGCCGTTGATATAACCCGCTCTTACGGCTTTCTGCACTTCAGGATAATACCACTCGGTCGACGGCACGTCCCGGAAAGTCAGATTCGTCAGCTCGGTATATCCTATCGCGCTGTTGATGATTTTAATGAACTCCGCTCTCGAAATCGAATTTTCCGGCTTAAAGGTGCCGTTTTCGTATCCGTTTATATAACCGAGCCGCACCGCGGCGTTGATATCGCCCACGGCCCAGTGA
Organism: Eubacteriales Family XIII. Incertae Sedis bacterium; assembly: GCA_031289235.1. Lineage (GTDB taxonomy): Bacteria > Bacillota > Clostridia > Peptostreptococcales > Anaerovoracaceae > JAITPU01. Next base: position 20,678 of record JAITPU010000049.1, on the reverse strand, counting down.
TCAGCCGTATCCGTAAAGCTTACGGCCGCGTAAGACGGCTTTATATCCGCGAATCCAAAAACAACGGCAAACAGCAGGGCGGCTGTCATAACGCCCGATACGGTTTTTATCAGATGTTTCTTCATCTTTTGCTTTCCTCCTTACGTAACATTCAAAGGTTTGATCAAAAGTATTGTAACTGTTTCATTCCTGTTCCGTAGCGTACAGATTGGCGGAGCAGTTGGTGAATACCCTCTGCACATCGTCGTTATCCTCCAGAAATTCGATCATCCTGCGCAGCGTATTCACGTCTTTTTCATCCGGAGACGTCTCAATCGAAGGCACGTATTCAACATCCGCCTCAATCAGTTTATACCCCGCCTGTTCCAGCGCTTCGGACACGACGCTGAGGGCGTCCGCGGCGGTTTGGATCTCAAAGCTGTCTTCGTGCGCGATCATATCCTCCATACCGGCTTCCAAGGCCGTTTCCATGAGCGCGTCCTCGTCCGCGCCGCCGTTTTTTTCGATGATTATTACGCCCTTGCGCTCGAACATATATGATACGCAGCCTGGAACTCCCAGATTGCCGCCGAACCTGTCAAAGGCGTGTTTTATAGCCGAGGTAGTCCTGTTTTTATTGTCTGTCAGCACATCCACGATGACTGCGACGCCCCCCGCGCCGTAACCTTCGAAACTGCCCGCCTCGTAGGCCTCGCCCGCCAGTTCTCCGGTTCCTTTCTTGATGGCGCGGCTGATATTGTCGTTGGGCATGTTGATGCTCTTGGCTTTTTCGATGGCATGTTTCAGGCTCACGTTATATTCCGGATCGCCGCCCGCCTTTGCGGCCACGCTTATAGCTCTCGCGTATTTCGTGAACACCGCCGCGCGCTTTGAATCCTGCGCCGCCTTACGCCCCGCTATCGTCCCATGTCGTCCCATAATATGATTACCTCCGCGGTTATATTTTCATAACAATCAAATTCCCGGCTTCGAATTATCGCGCGCCTGTTACGCGCCGCGACGGTCTTTTTTTCGATAAACCGTAATCCTGATTAAAGCTCTGAATTGTTGCCATACGAAAATATTATAACATCGTTTCATGTTTTACGCTTCCTTTTTTTCAAATTTCTGTGGGCGTTCGTCATCATGAGCTTGATGCGGTTGAGCTGATTAACGTCGCTGGCGCCGGGATCGTAATCAATGGCCGCGATATTGGCCAGAGAATTATATTTGCGCAGGGCTTTCAGCATTCCCTTGCCGGTGATATGGTTGGGCAGGCACGAGAACGGCTGCAGGCAGGCGATATTCTCCACGCCGCTGTCTATAAGCTCGACCATTTCACCGGTGAGCAACCAGCCCTCGCCGCACTGATTTCCCAGCGAAAGCACCCGCTTGGCCTTGTCCGCCAGTTCGTGGATATGCAGCGGGCCGTGAAAGCGCCTGCTTTCGTTTAAAATCCGCCGGGCCGGCTCCCGAAACCATTCGATCACGCGAATCGCGATTTTATTGCTGAACATGGCGAGGTATTTGCCTGACAGATAGCGGAAGTTGTATTCCTTGCTGTACATACCGTAAAGGAAAAAATCCATGAGGTCAAGCACCACTGCTTCCCCGCCTTCGGCTTCTATTATGCCGACGATATCGTTGTTCGCCACGGGATGGTATTTCACCAATATTTCCCCCACGACGCCGATTTTCGGCTTTTTGACGTCCGTCAGAGGCAGTTCGTCGAAATCGCGGACGATCTCGCTGAGACAGCGTCTGTAACGGTTCGCGCGCATGTTTCCGAGCTCCGCGCTGATCTTCGCCGACCATTTCCCCGCCAGATCGTTCGCGGAACCCGCTTCCCTCTCGTAAGGCCGGGTGGCGTAAAGCACGCGCATGAGCACGTCGCCGAAGATCAGCGCCATGATGCTTTTCTGAAGCAGAGGCAGCGTGAGTTTAAAGCCCGGATTGCTTTCCAATCCCGCCATATTTGCGGACACAACGGGAATCTGCTCCATTTTCAGCTCTTTCAGGGCTTTGCGCAGGAGGGCCACGTAGTTGCTCGCCCGGCAGCCTCCGCCTGTCTGTGACATGAACACGGCGGTCCGGTCCGGGTCGCACTCCCCTGATTTCAGAAAGGAAATGACCTGCCCCAAGGCGACGATGGTGGGATAACAGGCGTCATTGTTGATATAGCGCAGTCCCTCGTCCACGGCGCGGACATCCACGGACGGCAGCAGTCTCACGCTGTAGCCGCTTTTGCTCAGGACGGATTCCAAAAACTGAAAATGAACGGGCGACATCTGCGGGATAAGTATAGTGTAATCCTTCTTCATCCGGCCGGAAAACACCCTGCGCCGGAAGCTGTATCCCTCCGTGACGCGCCGCGTATCTTTCTTCGCCCGTTCCTCCATTGCGGCTTTCAGCGAGCGGATGCGGATCTTCGCCGCGCCCAAATTTGACCCTTCGTCAATTTTCAGCGTCGTGTAAAGTTTGTTGTTGTGGCTCAGAATTTCTTCCACCTGATCCGTGGTCACGGCGTCTAAGCCGCAGCCGAACGAGTTGAGCTGCACAAGCTCCAGCCTGTCGTCGCGCCCGACGGCTTCGGCCGCCTGGTAAAGGCGCGAGTGATACATCCACTGGTCCAGCACGCGCAGCGGTTTTGGCGTGCGCGCAAATTGCGCCACGGAATCTTCAGTCAAAACCGCGAGACCGAACGAGGTGATCAGCGTGTCTACGCCGTGGTTCACTTCCGGGTCGAGGTGATAAGGCCGGCCCGAAAGCACCACCGCTTTCAAGCCGCTTTTTTCGATATCCTTGAGAGCCAGCGCTCCCTGACGCCTGATGTCTTCCTTGAAACGCCTGTCTTCCTTTCGTGCCGCCCGCACGGCCCGTTTGACTTCAGAGTAACGCGCGCGCGTCTCCTGAAACACGCCGTACAAACGCCGCGCGAGGCGGCTGTCATCGTCATACGGAAGGAAGGGATTGATAAAAACTACGCCTTCTTCCGCGAAAACATCGTCCATGTTGTTCGCGATGACTTCGGGATAGGTCGCGACCACGGGGCAATTGTAGTGATTATCGGCGGTTTCGTCCTCGACGCGCTCGTAGTTGACGCTCGGATAGAAGATGCGTTTCACTCCGTGTTTCACCAGCCACTTCACGTGTCCGTGCGCCAGTTTCGCCGGATAGCACACGGTGTCCGACGATATGGTCTCCATGCCGCTCTCGTACATTGACTTCGACGATTGCGGCGAAAGCACCACGCGGAAGCCCAGCTTCGTGAAAAAGGTGAACCAGAACGGGTAATTTTCGTACATGTTCAGCACCCGCGGAATGCCGATAACGCCGCGAACGGCTTCCCGCTCCGCAAGGGGTTCATAGGAAAACAAACGCCTGTACTTATAGTCGCAGAGGTTCGGAATTTTTTCCGCACGGGAGATTTTCGCGCCGGAACCTTTTTCACAGCGGTTTCCCGTGATGAACCGCGCGCCGCCGCTGAAACTGCTGACGGTGAGCAAACAGTTGTTTTCACATCGCCCGCAGCGGGCGTGACTGTTCCTCACGGTGAAGGAATCCAGCTCCGCTTTTCCCAGGATGGAGGAACCGGCCTCGTTCGCGCAGTTTTCCTTCGCGATGAGAGCGGCGCCGTAAGCGCCCATGTTTCCGGCTATGTCCGGCCGCACGACGTCTTTGCCGAGGACGCGTTCAATGCTGCGCAGCATCGCGTCGTTTAAAAAAGTTCCGCCCTGCACTACGATCTTTTCGCCTGCCGCGTCCGCGTCGCGCAGCTTTATAACTTTATAAAGAGCGTTTTTTATGACGGAATATGAAAGCCCCGCGGAGATGTCCCCGATCGAAGCGCCTTCTTTCTGAGCCTGTTTCACTTTCGAGTTCATAAAGACGGTGCATCTCGTGCCGAGATCCACCGGCGCCTTCGCAAACAGCGCTTTCTCCGCGAAGTCTCCCACGTCCATGTTCACCGATTTCGCGTAAGTCTCAATGAAAGAACCGCAGCCGGAAGAACAGGCTTCGTTCAGCATGATGCTGTAGATAGCGCCGTCCCTGATCTTCATGCATTTCATGTCCTGACCGCCTATGTCGAGGATGAAATCCACGCCGGACAGGAATTCCTTCGCCGCCCTGTAATGGGCTATGGTTTCGATTTCCCCCATGTCCACGCGGTAAGCTGTTTTTATCAGTTCTTCGCCGTATCCCGTCGAGACTGCGTTTGCGACGAACGCGTGTTCGTTCATCTGTTCATAAAGCTCCTTCAGCATGGCCCGCACAGCCTCCAGAGGTTTGCCTTCATTGCCGCGGTAAAACGAATATATCAGGTTGTTTTCTTCGTCTATAGCCACAGCTTTCGTGGTCGTCGAACCCGCGTCTATGCCAAGATATATCCCGCCCTTCACTTCGCGGATATCCCGGCGTTTCACCCTGTTTTCGCCGTGCCTTTCGCAAAAGGCGCGGTATTCCCCGAGATCGCGGAACAGTACTTCTATATTCTTTGTCTCGCGAAACGGTACGCGGCCGGCCTTCTCTATCGCGCCGATCAGGCTCTGAACGGAGCGTTTGCCGTGCTTTTCGGAAAGCATGGCCGCGCCGACGGCGACAAAATACTGGGAGTCACGCGGAAACACGACGTCCTCCGGAGACAGGTTCAGGGTCTCTATGAAGCGATTCCTCAATTCAGGCAGGAAGGCCAGAGGGCCGCCCAAAAACGCGACTTTGCCGCGGATCGTCCTGCCGCAGGCCAAACCGCTGATCGTCTGATTGACCACAGCCTGAAAGATCGAGACCGACAGATCTTCTATTTTAGCGCCTTCGTTGATCAGCGGCTGAATATCCGTCTTCGCGAACACGCCGCAGCGGGCCGCGATCGGATAGATGACGCTGTAATTCTTCGCGCTGTCGTTGAGTCCCGCCGCGTCGGTGTTCAGCAGCACGGCCATCTGGTCTATAAAAGCTCCCGTCCCTCCCGCGCAGGTCCCGTTCATCCTCTGTTCGGCGGCCGCGCCGTAAAACGTGATTTTCGCGTCTTCCCCGCCTAACTCTATAGCGACGTCCGTTTCGGGGATCAAAGCCTCCACCGCCCTGCTGCACGCTATCATCTCCTGCTCAAAGGGCATGGACAGCAGTTCCGAGAGGTAAAGCCCGCCCGAACCGGTGATCACGGCGCTGACTTCCGCGTCGGGCCAAGCCCGGCAAAGCTCTTTTACCAGTTCTGAAACTTTGTCGAACACGCTCGACATATGCCTCGCGTATCTGCTGAACACGATGTCGCCCGCGCCGTTCAGAAGCGCCAACTTTACCGTTGTGGAGCCTACGTCAATACCTAATCTCATAGTATGAATTTGTCCGTTTTCTGTCACTGCGCCTGCAGCGTGTTGTAAATTGTCACAGCGGCTTCGGCGTTGGTCATAAGCTTCGTCCCGTTAAAGTCCCCCCCGTCGTAGCCCTTCATCACGGACAGCGCGTATACGATCGCCGTATAGCCCGCGTAACCATCCGCCTGGGCGTCGATATATGGACTCAGGAAAATTTCGGCGTGTTCTCCGGCCCTTTGCTGCCCCAGGTGGCGGACTATGAACTTGGCCGCCTCGTTCCTCGTGAGTTCCGCGTCCGGCGCCTTTTCATCCGCTCTCACCATCCCCGACTCTTCCAGCATCCTGTAAAAAGCATCCTGATCGTAATAAAGCTGTTGGGGCGAAAGAAGGTAGCGCAGAAATTTTTCCTGGGTGATCGGAGCTTTCGGCCTGAAACTGCTTCCTTCTATATAATATCCGTTTTCGGCGAGAAGCTTTATTACGCTCTCCGCCCAATGCCCGCCGATATCGTCATATGAAGCGGCGGCGCTTTCCTTCCATAATTTTCCATCATAATTTAATTTAGCCCCGCTTTTAGGATCAAGCAGGTAGGCCGGCTCGCTTTCCCAATGCCAGGCCGCTATCACAGCCGCGTCTTCCGAAGCGCGCTTCGCGTATTTCAGATTCCAGCCGCTTTCCCTGTCAAATATATCAAAGGCTTCCGAGGCCGTCATAGCGCCGCCGGCAGCCGGAAACACGAGATTGTCAGACCACGCGCAGCTGTAACTGACGACGTCTCCGCTCATGTTGATTTCGATCCTGACGCCGTTGTCCGGGAAATGCAAGCCGTTCACGACCCGTTCAAAATTGAATGAATACGAGGTATTGCCCCGGCCCGGAAATTTTTCCCGGGCTTCATATGTTTCAAGAGGATAGTATGTTTCAATAGGATAGTATTCTTCGCATTGCCCGAACTTTTCCGGTGAAATCCGTTCCGCCGCAGCTTTCGCCGCCGCAAGCGCCTCGTTTGCGCTTATTTGCTTTCCCGCACCCAAGGCGCGCGAGTCGTCCGAATAGTCGGAGTAACTCAGAATCTCGCCCGTCCTCGCGTCCACCGCGCCGGACATGTTGTCGAATGAAATCGACCAGATATATTTTTCATCGTCCCTGTAATCCTTAGAAAGCTGCGAATACGTCGCATTGTACGCGGCCAGCTTCGGAAATAATTTTTTCAGCGCATCCACGGCCGCGTCTTTGGATATGAGTTTCTCTGTCTGCGCGATTGATATCAGTTCCGCCTCCGAAAGCTCCTGCCGCCCCGCGCCGCCGCTCGTCACGCTTTCTGCATCCACAGCGTTTCTGTACGAAATTCCGGGCGACGCAAGAGTCTCCGCCTTACCTGTCTTCGCGTCGACTGCAAGCCGTCCCTCCCTCAGAGTATAAGCTGAAAACACCTCGGAAGTTTTCGCAACGCCGTCGTACCACGCGAAATAAATCAAGCGAACCCCGCCTTCATCCAAAAACGCGGTTTTTGAGGCGTCTTTGCCGACGATGTCATTCACAGCCGGATATTTCGGAGTTTCATTAAGCCCCTGCCAGTTGTAAGAGACGACTTCTCCGGAACGCTTGTCGACGCTTACGAGCGCGGTGACGAATTCCGCCGGAACATCGCTTTCACGGAAAACGAACGAAAAATTCCATCTGTCGATATTTCCCGCTTCCGCGTATTCAGCCGGCTTCATTTTAGCCGCCATAACGCCGTCCACCGCGGCAAGCCAGCTCTCCGCCGTCTCCTGCGCCGCGTCGCGGCTCACAGCTCCGATGCCTTTCAAAGCGTCGGAATCATATGAATAACTTGAGTAAGACGTCATCTTGCCGTTTTCCACGCTCGCGCTGACCTGGCGCCCGCCTTTTTCACCGCTCCATCTGAAGCTGTATTCCTGGTTGCCGCTTTCTTCGTTTTCGCCGAGATAATAATTGAAGTCAAGCAGCGTTTCCGGTATCGCAACCACACGCTTCACGGCCAATATCGCGCGTTCCAGCTCCCCGCTCTCCTCACTCGCGGCAAAGATCTGAGCGAGCGGGAAAAACACCAGCACGGCCGCGAGCGCCGCGCCGATCATCCCGACGGCCGATTTTTTCCTCAAAAATCTCATAATTCCACCTCCGTTTCCACCATATTACTTTACATTTATAGAGCCTGTATAGAGCCGGAACGCGGAAAAGATCGCGCGTCCGAATAGTCACGCTGAGTTCAAAGCAAATCAATTTCAAGCCGCACAGGACAGTGATCGCTCCCCCGAACCCCGTTCAGGATAACCACATCGCGGATCTTGTCCCGTATTCTTTCGGAAACCAGAAAATAGTCGATGCGCCATCCCGCGTTGTTCGCCCGCGCGTTGGCGCGATAGGACCACCATGTGTAAGCGCCCGCGGCATCGGGGTAAAGGTAACGAAAGGCGTCAGTGAAGCCCGCGGCGAGAAGTTCGCCGAACTTGCCTCTCTCCTCGTCGGAAAATCCCGCGTTGCCCCGGTTGCTTTTCGGGTTTTTCAGATCAATCTCCTCATGGGCGACGTTCAGGTCGCCGCACAGGATCACGGGCTTTTTCCGATCCAGTTCAGCCAGATAAGCCCTGCGCGCATCCTCCCATTCCATGCGGTAAGCAATGCGCGCCAACTTGTCCTGCGCGTTGGGAGTGTATTCGTTAACCAGATAGAAATCTTCAAACTCCAAGGTTATGGAACGGCCCTCCCTGTCGTGGCCCGCGGCGTCTATATTATAGTTTACCGTAATTGGTTTATGTTTAGTAAGGACGAGCGTGCCGGAATATCCTTTTCGCTCGGCGCTGTTCCAAAATTCCGCGTAGGCGGGAGGCGTCACTTCAGCCTGTCCCCGCTGCATCCTGGTTTCCTGTACGCAGATCATGTCCGCGTTCTCCGCCCCGCAAAAATCCAAAAAACCTTTACCCGCGGCGGCGCGCAGCCCGTTTACATTCCATGTGATCATCTTCATAGCCGGCGGATTTCCTTATCATACACCCGTTTTACAAACAGGATGGTAAGAGCCAGCGTAAACACTTCCGCCAGCGGATAGGCGTACCACACGTAATGGAGGCCGAAAAACGTGGACAGCAGCCAGGCGAGCGGCAGGACCAGCAATATCTGCCGCAAAAGCGTAACTAAGAGGCTCAGCATCCCGTGCCCAAGCCCCTGAAACAGCGTGGAAGACACTATGATAAATCCGGCAGGGATGAAACACAGGCTTATTATGCGCAGCGCGTCGGTCCCGACCGACATCATTTCCGGCGAAGCGCTGAACAGCCCGAGTATTTGCGCTGGAAAAATTTGGAAAATCACGATGCCCACCGCCATGATCACGACCGCTGTCGTCACGGATATCCTGAAAGTTTTGAGCAGGCGTTTCCTGTTTTTCGCGCCGTAATTATATCCCATTATCGGCAGGGCGCCCTGATTCAGCCCGAATACCGGCATGAAAATCAGCGACTGAAGGCGGAAATACGCTCCCAGCACAGCCACGGCGGCTGTGGAAAAACGGATCAGTATGGCGTTCATTCCCGAAATAGCGAATGAATTCATGGCCATCATCGCGATCGACGGCGCGCCGACCGCGTAAATATCTCTGATTATCCGGCCTCTCGGACGGAATCCGCGCAGGCGGACACGCACGTCGTGTTTGAAGCAAAACAACATTATCAGCCCGACGGACATAGCCAAAGCCTGCCCTATGACTGTGGCCAGAGCCGCGCCTGTCACTCCCATGCGAGGCGCGCCGAAAAGCCCGAAAATCAACACGGGATCCAGCGCTGTATTCACAACGGCGCCGACAATGCCGAAAATCATGGGAAACAGCATGTTCCCGGAGGCCTGCAATATCCTTTCCACGCTCAATTGAGTAAAACCGAAGAGAGAACCTACAGTAACAATGCCGCAATAAGCTACCGCCATTCCGACGATTTCAATATCGCCGGAGAACAGTTTTACAAATGAAGCGGAAAAAAACAAGCCGAAGACCGCGAACAGAATCCAATTGAAAGCCGCGATCAAAAACCCGTGAGAGGCGGCCTCGTTGGCTTCTTTAAAGCGCCTTTCCCCCAGTCTTCTCGATATGAGCGAGCTTATCCCCACGCCGGTGCCGACGCCTACGGAGGCGAGCAGCATCTGCACGGGGAATACAAGCGTCACGGCCGCCAAGGCTTTTTCGGATATCATTGCTACGAATATGCTGTCTACGATATTATAAAGGGCCTGTATCATCATGGAGATCATGGCCGGAAACGACATGGTGAACAGCAGTTTGCCCACGGGCACGACGCCCATCTTGTTTTCCGCCGCGCGGACGCTGTTCTTCGCGCCCTCATCGCGCTCCGGCTTCTGTCCGGCGAGTCCGTCTCCTTCGAGATCCGTATTCTGTTTTTGTTCAAAATTTTTGCTTTGGTTAATTTTTATATTTCGTTCTTTATGACCGTACTCCGTCAGCTCGTTGTCTTTGTCCATCTCTGCCTTTCCTGATATTTCAATGTAAAAAATAATGTGTATACAGCCGCAAAACAACAGAAAAGTGAGCAAGCCATAAGCCGGGTTCTGTTATACGATGCAATTCGTATATGGCAATCATCTATCTTGGCCTGCCGTCGCCGGCAGGCTCATGCGGCCCACCATACCGGGCGGTGACGGGCAGTCACTTTATACTTCGCCCTATTCGGCCTTGCTCCGGGCGGGGTTTACACGGCCGGCACGTTGCCATGCCGCCGGTGAGCTCTTACCTCACCATTTCAACCTTGCCACAGCGCGGACGGCTTAAAACAGCCGCCCGCCCGTTTCGGCGGTGTGTTTCTGTTGCACTTTCCTTAAAGTCGCCTTCACCGGACGTTATCCGGCGCCCTTGCCCTGCGGAGCCCGGACTTTCCTCATGCGCCAAAAAACCGTAAACAAACGGTTTTTCAACGCACGCGATTGCCTGTCTTGCTCACTTTCGTCCTGATTATATCATAAATTCGCCTCGTTTAAAAGCGTTAGCATTTAAGCGGCTGTGGAAGGATCCCACGTCCGGGACCGCGCTGACGCGCTCCGCGCTTCAATTTTACCCGCCGCCGCTCACAGCATAGGAGGCTACGGCCTACGGCCCGCCGGCGAAAATGTGAGAGACTGAGAAGCCGCCGTTCAATTTTGGACGGAGCCAAAATTGAATTTCGCAAAGGGGTTTGCGTCTGTCTGCGATGTGAAAATCTCCGCGTCCACGCCCGCCGCTTTTCTCAGCTTCTCCGCGAAATTTTCCGCAAAGATCCGTTCCGTTGCGTAATGACCGGCGTCTACAAGACAGAGACCATTTTCTTTGGCGACCTGCGCTTCGTGATAACGAATATCGCCCGTTATAAACAGGGAGCAGCCGTTTTCGACGGCTGTCTCAATAAGGCTTCCGCCCGCTCCGGCGCATACGCCGACTTTATGGATTTTACTGTCCGGGTCGCCGACTACGCGAAATTCTTCGTCGATATCCAGTTTTTCTTTTACCATCCGGCAGACTTCACGCAGAGACATCGCGCTCTCCAGTTCCCCGACGCGCCCGAGATTGGTTTGTCCACCCATGTGCTTGGAAAAACGGAATTTGCGGACCCGCAAAAGGCCGATGATCTCCGCGAGGTAATCGTTGTTTCCCCCGAAAACGGAATCGAAAGTGGTATGCGCCGAATAGACGGAAATACCGGATTTGATCAGGTCGATAATCAAGTTACCCGTAATTGTATTATTGTCAATTACACCTATGTTCTTGAAAATCAGCGGGTGATGGCTTACGATATAATCCGCCGCGCGCTGTTTGGCTTCTTCAATAACCGACTTCGTGATTTCCATGGCCACAAGAACCCTTTCCACGGCCTTCTTATTCATGCTGATTTGCGGCCCGCTGCTGTCCCATTCTTCTTCAAGCTTTCTCGGCGCGATGCTTTCGATTATCCGAATAAGTTCTTTTTCCGATATTGCCATAAATTACCTCCTACAAAATTTTCGCCGTTCGGTCAATTTTGGTAATTTTACAGGTTTCCAGCCCGCGCTGATATGCTTTCACGCAATCTTCGCAGCGTCTCCAGACGGATCTCGGCGCGCTCACCCGCCTTCCGGCTGCGCTCCGCCTTTCCGAGCTTTTCGATATCTTCGGCGATCATGAGTTCTTTCTTGATCTTTCCGCCTATCCATTCCGCGAGAAGCGGATCTTCGCGCTCGAACAACAGCGGGCTGATCTCATAGCGCATCTCTTTTCGGTAATACTCTCCCTCTCTCCCGTCTCCTATAGCCGGCGCGCGTCCCGTCTCTCCGCCCGAGTTATGACCCCCGGTCAAAACCGCCGTGATTTCGCAGATATGGCGTCCCTCCCGCGCCAAAGCTTCGCCGTAAATAAAAAAACCCTCCGAAATCAGCCACTTTCTCAGCTTATCGGCGGCGTTCCGGGGCTGAAAAACGTATTTGAAGAAGCTTTTCGTTTTATCCGCGTCCGCGGATAAAATATCAATTATAAGCCTGCCTCCGACGCCCGCTATCACCACCGCGTCCACTTCGGACCGCCCGACGCTTTCCAGACCGTTTCCCCTGCGCAGATCGAAATTCGCGTTCGGGAAACGCGCCTTCGTATTGATCTTCGCCCTGAGCAGCGGCCCTTCGCCGATATCGCTTATGATGACGCGTGGGCTTTTGCCGCTTTCCCACAGATGAATGGGCAAAAGACCATGATCGCTGCCTATGTCGGCGACAGTTTCGCCTGCCGCGATATAACTCGCTATCCGCTCAAGCCTTTCGCTCATTCTGACCATTCGTACACCCGCCGGCCGTTACTCCAGATAATCTTTCAGCTTCCTGCTCCTGCTGGGATGACGAAGTTTTCGCAGAGCCTTCGCCTCAATCTGGCGGATCCGCTCACGGGTTACCGCAAAACGCTTTCCGACTTCTTCTAACGTCCTCGCCATGCCGTCTTCCAGCCCGAATCTCAGGATCAGGACCTCCCGCTCACGGTCAGTCAGAGTTTCCAAAACATCGATCAGCTGCGCTTTCAGCATTGAAAAGGCTGCGGCGTCGGCAGGCGCGGGAATATCTTCGTCAGGGATGAAGTCTCCCAAATGGCTGTCTTCCTCTTCTCCTATGGGTGTTTCGAGAGATACTGGCTCCTGCGCGATTTTCATGATTTCACGGACTTTTTCCGGGGAGATATCCATTTCCCTCGCTATTTCCTCAGGGGTCGCTTCACGGCCGTATTCCTGCAAAAGCTGACGTGAGATGCGGATGAGTTTGTTGATAGTCTCCACCATATGCACGGGAATCCGGATAGTCCTCGCCTGATCAGCGATAGACCGGGTGATGGCCTGGCGGATCCACCATGTGGCGTAGGTGCTGAATTTGTAGCCCTTCCGCCAGTCGAATTTCTCAACCGCCTTGATCAACCCGAAATTGCCTTCCTGTATCAGATCCAAAAAGAGCATTCCGCGTCCCACGTAGCGTTTAGCAATACTGACTACCAGTCGTAAATTTGCCTCGCAAAGCTGTTTTTTTGCGTCGTCGTCCCCTATCTCCATCCTGCGCGCGAGTTGCACCTCTTCCACGGCGGAAAGCAAAGGTACTGAACCGATTTCCTTCAAGTACATCCTGACCGGATCATCCACGATGATTCCCTTTGAGAGCACGGTTTCCAAATCAATCTTGCCGTCATCGGCAACGATAACCGGCTCAATATCGAGGTTTTCTTCCAGCTCCAATAACTCGGAGTCTTCCGGCTCACCGGTTTCGGATATGATGTATACGCCCGCGCCGAAAAGCTTGTCGAAAAAATCGTCGATCTGATCCTTGTCGATATCCATCATCTCAAGCTCATCGTAAATCTCCTTGTATGTGACATTGCCTTTTTTCTTTGCCCGTTCAAGCAAGCCGTTTATCGTGTCGGTTCGCCTTTCACAGTTTTCGTCTTCGTAGTTCATTTAATCACCTGCCTTTTAATTCATTCTTTGCCTGTTGTATCTCAAGCAGTTCCCGCGTCAGCCTTTCGACTTTTCCGCTGTCCTCATCTTCGTCGGCTACAGAAAGCACGCTGATAATCTCTCCTTCCCGGACGACCAGCTCCGCCGTTTCAACGTGCGCGACACACTCGCGGAACACCTCGTCCTCTTTGTCCGCCAGCTGCACATTCCGTAAAATATCTTCGAGCAGCCGCTGTTCTTCCGCTTCAAGCCCATCCGCGAGTTTTCGGATGTCAATCTCGTCTTCCTCCCCGTAAAGAGCGGCGGCGCTCTCGTAAATGCGGTACAGCGCCGGCGTGCGAAACACGCGCGCATAAGGCGCTATCTTAGGCAGATACGAGCGTTTCAGCAGCAAAAGACGGATGAAATATTTTTCTATCATGCGGGAGCTTTCAGGCGCGAGTCTCAGCGCGCCGTCCGAAGCCGCCTCAGCGCGGCTCGCGCGCCCGGCCGACCTTTCCGCCGTTCTCAATGAAGGAATGTAAGGATTTAAGCTGCCAACGCCGTTTTCACCGTAAATCTCCATGCGTATGGCACCCTCGGAAACGCCTGTTTCTTTTGCCGTTTTTTTAATATATATGTCCGCTTCCACAGGGCTGACGTTCCGAAGTATCTTTGCGGCTTCTTTAAGAAAGGCCACGCTCCCCTCGGTTTCGGAAAGATCCGCCGCCTCTTTCGCCGTTTCCAGCTTGTATTCCACGAACGGCGCGGCCTTCCTCACCAGATCAAGAAACGCTTCCCCCCCGTTCTTCTTGATATATTCATCAGGATCCTTCGCTCCGGTCATCCGTAGGACCTTCACCGCGCACCCCGCTTCCCTCAGCAAATCCATGGCACGAAAAGCCGCGTTCCTGCCGGCTTCGTCCGCATCGTAGCAAAGAACCACATTCTCGGTGTACCGCCTCAGCATGGCCGCCTGAGCGGCGGTCAGCGCCGTTCCCAGCGACGCCGTCACATTCCAAACGCCACGATCGTAAAGAGCGATCACGTCCATATAGCCCTCCACGAGAATGACCTGATTTTTTTTCATGATCTCGCGTCTGGTGAGGTTCAGCCCGTAAAGGTTGTTTTTCTTCGAAAATATTCGCGATTCCGAAGAGTTCAGGTATTTTGGCTCGCCGTCGCCGATAACCCTGCCGCCAAAACCGATCACTTTGTCCCCGGTATTTATGATCGGAAACATGACCCTGTCCCTGTATCTGTCGTAACACCCGTTTCCGGATTTCGTGACAAGCCCCAATTCCAGCATAAGATCTTCGGAGATTCCCTTTTCCGAAAGCCCCCTGTACAAACTCTCCCACATAGCGTCGGCGTAACCGACTCCGAATTTTTTAAGCGTGGCGGCGCTAACGCCGCGTTCATTCATATAGTCGTTCGCCGGCGAACCGCCGCGCTTGAACGCGGCATAAAAAAACAAGGCGGCGGCTTTGTTGATCTCGTAAAACTTTTCCCTCTTCTCATCCCTGTTAAAGGATTTTGACTTCCAGTCAATTCCGTATTCTTTCGCCAGCATCTCCGCCGCTTCCAAAAAACTGAGATTATAATATCGCTTGACGAACTCAATCACGTCTCCCGACGCGCCACAGCCGTAACACGTGAAACGCTGCCTGCTTTCCGACACGACAAAAGAAGGAGTCTTCTCATTATGGAACGGGCAGAGGCCTGTGTGATTGCTTCCCGTTTTCTTCAGGCTTATCTGTCTCCCTACAACATCAGCGATGTTGCATCTGCTCTTGATTTCATCCGCAATATTTTCTCCGGCCAAACATCCGTCTCCTGATTATCACTCCGTTAAAATAGACGCCGCGCGCCAACACGCGGCCTGCTTGCTGGGACCACGTTTAAACGGTAGCGGCCAAGGCGCAACATTTAATCGGCGGAGCGACGGCGCCTCTGCCAGCCTTCGGGCACAAAAAGCTGAACGTACATATTTATCGCGTAACGATCCGTCATGCCGGCGATCATGTCCTTAGCTATCTCTTCCAAACCGTCGCGTTCCGCGAAATGACCGTATTCCTCCGGGAGCGCCTGAGGATTTTCGAGAAAATAACCGTACAGCGAGAATATCAGATTGCGCACCTTCTCCAATTCTTCGTCTTTCTTCACAATGCTGTTGTAATACACGCTTTCAAACATGAAGTCACGGAGTTTATTCATATAATACGCGCACTCTTCCCCCATGGCGATCACGTTTCTCCCGTCGCTGTTTTCTATCATGTCGGCGACAAGCTTGTTGATCCTCGCCTTTGTGCTGTCTCCCAGGATTTCGACGCAATCCCTCGGCAAATCTCCTTTTTTTATGATATTGCTGCGCAAGGCGTCGTCAATGTCGTGATTTATGTAAGCGACGCGGTCGCTGATCTTGACGATCTGCCCTTCCAGCGTAAAAGGCGCTTTGGCCCCCGTGTGATTTAAAATCCCGTCCCTCACCTCTTCCGTCAGATTCATGCCCTGCCTTAGCTCCGAAGTTTCTAACACATCAATGACGCGGAGGCTCTGTTCGTTGTGCCTGAAGCCGCGTGAATGGCGCTGGGCGAGGAAGATCTCGCCGTTGTGCCCGAAAGGAGTATGCCCGAGGTCATGACCTGTGGCGATCGCCTCGGTCAGATCTTCGTTGAGCCGCAGCCCTCTCGCGATGCTCCTGGCGATCTGCGAAACCTCCAGAGTATGTGTCAGCCGCGTCCTGTAATGGTCGCCTTCGGGCGCGAGAAACACCTGAGTTTTGTGCATAAGCCTGCGAAAAGCTTTGGAATGCAGTATGCGGTCCCTGTCCCGTTGGAAATCCGTCCGGAAATCGCATTTTTTTTCGGGAGTCTTCCTGCCCCGGGATTGCGCGGACTTCGCCGCGAATTCGGAAAGAATCTCATATTCTCTGCGTTCGCAGTCTTCTCTTCGCAGCATGACTTCTTCTCTCCGTCCGCCCCGCGGCCTTATCGCAAATATGCCGATTATACCGATGTAAGCCGGCAACGGCGCGGAATATGACTGGAAGTCATATTCCGGTATGGCCGAAACCATTCTCGCCTCTGGCGCTGTCCGTCAGATTTTCAGCCTCTTCCCATTGAATTCTCTCATGTTTCGCGATAACCATCTGCGCTATGCGGTCGCCGCTTTTAATAAGCACCGTTTCCGCGCCCCAGTTGATAAGCGGGATCTTAATCTCCCCGCGGTAATCGCTGTCGATCGTTCCGACGCCGTTGACAATGCCGACGCCATATTTCAGAGCCAGACCGCTGCGCGCCCTGATCTGAGCTTCATAGCCAGCCGGCAGCTCTATATAAACGCCGGTAGGCGCCAGAGCGCGTTCGCCCGGCGGCAAGGATATGGGCGCGTCAACGAAAGCCTTGAGATCCACGCCGGCAGCGCCTTCCGTTTCATAGCGGGGAAGTTCCCCGCTCAAACTTACGATTTTGACTCTCATATCAATTTAATCCTCATCCTCGCCGCATTCAGGAGCTTAGGCCGACAAACGGCCTTTCAGATCTACTCTCTTGCGGCTGATCGAAACCGCCGAATAGGCGCTGATGTCGGAAATCAGCTTCGCGGTTTCGCGCATGTCGTCCTGACTTACTTCCTCAATGCGAGCGAGAATCTCTTCCGGCGTATAGATCTTGTTCAGCAGCAGCATATTCCTTCCGTTTGAAAACATCCTGCCGTTTACATTCTCAAGTCCGAATATATAGCCGGCTTTCATCTGTTCCTTCGCCATGGAAAGTTCCTCCGCCGTTATATCGCCGTTTTTCAGCAGGCGCAATTCATCGCTGATAGCGCTAAGCGCCGCTTTGACCTTGTCGTGGCTCACTCCCGCGTAAATGTTGAAATACCCGTCGTCCACGAACGAACTGTTCATCGAATATACGGAATAAGCCAGCCCTTTCTGCTCCCGGATATTTTGGAACAGCCTTGAACTCATGCTGCCGCCGATTACGCTGTTCAAGAGACTCATGCTGTAATAGCGGTCGTCGTCCATTGAAACGCTTCTCGTCGCAAGGCAGAGATGGCTTTGTTCTATGTCCTTTATCTTGGAGCGGAACCTCGGAGTATAATCGCCGCGGGCGTTTTCGCGTATCCGGCCCGGCGCCGGCAGCTCTGAAAAATATTCTTCGATCAGGCCGCAAACGAGATCCGCGTCAAAGCTCCCCGCCACCGACACGACGATATTCGGGATGATATAACGATCCTTTACATATTTTCTAACCGCCGCCCTCGAAATCGCGTTCAGGGAAACGGGCGTCCCGATGACATTCCTTCCCAAGGGAGTGCCGCGGAATACTATTTCCGCCGCAATGTCCTGGATATCGTCTTCCGGCGAATCCTCAATCATCTTGATTTCTTCGAAAATCACATTCCGTTCTTTTTCCAATTCTTCCCTGTCGAACTTCGAATGCAGAAGCATATCGGCGAGAATCCCGAAACCTTCCGCGAAATTGGAGGACATGGTTTTCAAATAATAGCAGGTGGCCTCTCTTCCCGTAAAAGCGTTGATCTGCCCGCCGATACGATCTACGTCCTCGGCAATCCGCTTTGCGTCGCGCGCCTCCGTACCCTTGAACATCATGTGTTCTATATAATGGGATATACCCGCGTTCTTTTTTTCCTCGTCCACCGAACCGGCCCGCACCCAGATACCCGTGGATACGGATTTCACGTAAGGTATTTGTTCAAGCGAAACACGGATTCCGCTCTCCAGCGTCTTGTTTATAATCATAACGGCGTCTCTCCCCTCTTTTTTCGTTGCTATATTATCGCGCCACCAACTAAACATCGGGCAAAACGGGGTGTCCGCCTCACTTCGCGCGTCAACGGAACCCTCGATAGCGTCGGTATAGACGCAAGCTGTTTTCCCGGCAAAAAATCCCCGCCGCTTCGCCGCCGCGTTTAATTGCCGGAATAATAATAATGTTGAAGTATCAGATGCACGACCTTAGCCGCCTGAGCGCGCGTGGCGTTGCCCTGAGGCTCGAAATTGCCGTCCGGCTGACCGTTCATAATGCCCGACGTCACAATCCTGCCCACAGATCCTGAAGCCCACGGACTTATATTGCCCTCATCCCCGAAAGCAGATGAAACAATATCGGCCGGCAGCGTTACATTCATGGCCGTGGCAAAATTATCCAACATCACCGTCATCTGCTCACGGGTTATCTGGCCGTCCGGCGCGAAAACGCGTTCTTCGAACCCATTCACGATACCTTCCGCGTAGCCCCAATTAACATAACCGAAATACCATTCGTCCATCGGTACGTCGTAAAATCCGGCCGACGGAAGCGCGGCCAAATCCACGCCTGTCACAGATTTTGCCAGCATCGCGAGAAACTGCGCCCGCGTCAGGCTATCGTCGGGTTTGAAAAGATTATCTCCCATCCCGTTTACAATGCCTTCCGAAGCCAAAGCGTCGATATGCTGCAAAGCCCAGTGATCTCCCGGCAAGTCGGTAAAGTTGATCTTAACGCCCACCTGCACGGGTATCGTCAGACTGCTCGCCCCGTATGACACCGTGATATTTCCGGAAACCCCTGTTTTATTCGCCGCGCGAAATACGCCGTTTTCATCGATGATCCCGATTTTTTCATCGCAGCGCCATGTAAACAGGTTGTCGCCGCCCGCGACGGGCGCGTATCCGTGCCAGGGCTTTACGTTTATGTCCGCCGTCTGTTCCGGATCCAAGAACAGATCGACATAGTTGCTGGTAAAAGTTATATCGCCGGTGACTTCTATCTCCGCCGTCGTCCGCGCGTTCCATCCGCTCGCTTCCACGACCGACCTGCCGGGTCCGCTTCCGGCGGTAAACAAGCCTGCGGAGTTCACATATCCATCTCCGCTTACGACGCTGTAAGAAACACCGGAGGCGGCTCCTATTTTCTCGAACAGTCCGTTGCTGAGGGAACTGTAAAGCTGCACCGCCGCTCCCGGCATCGCCAGATAGTTATCCTGATAAGCGCTGATCCGGTATTCGCCCGCTCCGGCGGCGTCCGCATAGACTAAAAACAGGCCGTTGGTCACGGCGCGCTGCTTTCCGTCCGAGGGGTTGTTCTTCGTCACCGCTTTCTCGTCGACGCCCGGTTCCCGCACCACCATCGTGCTGGAACCGCCACCGTCCAGATTAGCCACTACGGTGCAGCCGAGATTGACCATGTGCCTGGCCGTGTCCGTAAGGCCTAAGCCGCCCGAAATTCCGGGCTGCCGTCCGTCTAAGACATACAGCATCACAGTGCCGTCGGGCTTGAGACCGATGCAGGTTCTCGGATTTTGATTAGTTCCGGCGCTGAAATATTCGCCGCCGGCATACAGCAGATAATACATGCCGAGACATTCCCTGCTTCTCGAAAGCGCGCCCTGATCCGGATCGGCCACATAGATCTCCGCCTGAGTTCCCGCCGCCATCATCCGGAGAGACTGCGCGTAAGGGGAATCTTCGGCCGCGGAGAGCACGACCTGCGTATCTCCGATCGGCGTGTTCTGCGCGGAATAGCGCACTTCGGCGACCGTGGCGGTGATTTGTTCGCCAACGCGGAACTGAGCCGCCTCCGCGCTCCCCGTCTCTAAGACGACCTCCACGCTGCCCGCGGGGCTTCCCGTGCCGGCTCCGTAATTCCGATTATAAGCGTGCAGAGCCTTCGCGGCGCCGTACGGCACGTTAAAATATCCGACATTCGTCTCGAACAGCGTCTCCTGATAGCTTCCGTCTTCCTGCGGCGTGTAAATGACGGACTTGAAACCGTAGCTCAGATTCGTATAGGCCAGTTCGCCTTTCCCGTTCTCATCGAAAGTGATGACATACTTGGGCTGATATCCCGAAGACTGAATTTTGCCGTCATGGATGACGAGTCCCTGCGGACAGCCTGTGTCTACGCTGAAAATATCTCCGTTGACGCCCGCCACGACGCGGTACCCCTGCGCCTCAAGCGTGTTGACCATCGTATCGACTGTGTATCTGGCGTTGGATTCGCCGGAAAACACGACCGGTTTCAGCGCGGAAGCCTGAGTATCGGCGGTGACTACATAAGCCCGTTCCACGCCGCCCAGACTGTGTCCCGCGAGCACCCTGGAAAAATTCGCGTAATCGAATATTTCTAAATTCGACTCATAATATACGTTTTCTATACCGTCATACCATGTAAATCCCGAAAGCGGCGTTAAAACCACAATCACGGACAGCAGCGCCGCAACGATTTTTTTTATTTTGTCCACCTAAATATGATCTCCCCCGCGAAAAAATCCCCTCCGCTTTAATCTCATCTGTGAGTGTATCAGACGCGGCGCTATTATTCAAGTTACACTTCTGTTACGCTCGCGGCCGCTTATACAAAAAACAAAGATCACAGCCCCGGGCTGCAATCTTATTAACATCGCTCCGGGTATCGCCCCGGCAATTATAGATAAAAAG
>JAITPU010000040.1 GCA_031289235.1 Eubacteriales Family XIII. Incertae Sedis bacterium | reverse complement strand
AATTGTTTTTTGAGAGGCTTGGACTGCGTGTGGAAGATTTCGTCGCGGAGCTTGGCGCCACGGTGGGCGAGGCCCTGCTCGCGCCCACCAGAATATACGTGAAGGCCTGCGCCGCAGTGCTTTCTGAAGTATCCGTGAAAGGGATCGCGCATATTACGGGCGGCGGTTTTTTTGAAAACATTCCCCGGATCATGCCGGAGGGTTTAGGCGCGCGCGTCGAGAGGGGAAGCTGGGAAATCCCGCCGCTGTTCGGCTATATTCAGGAGCGGGGCGGCGTCTCGGATCGCGAGATGTTCGGGACGTTTAATATGGGCGTCGGCATGGTAATGGTCGTCGCGGAGGAAGACGCGGACAAAACCGTTGAACTGCTCGGCCGGGCGGGCGAGCGGGCCGCGAGGATCGGGGAAGCTGCCGTCGGAGAAGGTGTTTTTCTGTGAAACGGATCGCGGTTATGGTGTCCGGAGGCGGCACAAACTTGCAGGCCGTCATGGACGCGGTGGAAAAAGGCGAGATCAGGGACGCCGAGATTGTGCTGGTAATTTCTGGGAAAAATGACGCCTATGCCCTCAGGCGCGCGGAGAAACGCGGCGTCCCGACTTTCATAGCGGGAAAGACGGAGTGGCCGGATCCCGTGCGAAGGGAAGAAGCGATCGTCAAGGCTCTGAAACAGGCGAAAACGGATCTGGTCGTGCTGGCGGGCTATATGGATATTCTGCCGCCGTCCGTGGTTCACGCCTACGCCGGGCGGATCATAAACATACACCCTTCGCTGATCCCGAAATTTTGCGGCTTGGGCTTTTACGGGAAAAGGGTTCATCAGGCGGCGATTGACGCGGGAGAAACGGAAAGCGGCGCCACGGTGCATTTTGTTGACGAGGGCGTGGATACCGGTCCTATAATCCTGCAGAGGAAGACGCCGGTGCTTCCGGACGACACGGCGGATACGCTGGCCGCGCGAGTATTGAAAATTGAACATCAGATTTTGGTGGAAGCGATCAGAAAAGTCTTGGAAAACATATGAAACGGGCTGACTATTCAAAGGTTGCTACTCGAAGATTTGCCCGTAAACAGAGACCCCATTGCCGATGTTTGAATAGTAGCTATTCAAAGGCCGCCGGCGATTCGGCGAGATTATTTGAATTGGAGGAAAAATTATGCGGGCGTTGATCAGCGTGTCGGATAAAACCGGAATCTTTGAGTTCGCGAGAGGACTGGCGGCCTTGGGAGTGGAAATCGTTTCGACGGGCGGGACGGCGGCGGCGCTGTCCGAAAACGGCGTCGGAGTGACCGGTATTTCAGAGGTGACAGGTTTCCCCGAATGCTTGGACGGCAGGGTAAAGACGCTGCATCCGGCGGTACACGGCGGGATTCTCGCGATGCGGGACAAACCGGAGCATATGAAACAGCTTGCCGATTTGAAGATCGAGACCATCGATATCGTCGTCATCAATCTCTATCCGTTTCAGGAAACCATCATGAAACCGGACGTCACGCTGTCCGCCGCGATAGAAAATATCGATATCGGCGGCCCGGCCATGCTGCGTTCGGCTGCGAAAAACCACAGGGACGTGACGGTGATCTGCGATCCCGCCGATTATGGGCAGGTCATCCGCGAACTGCGGACAGGCGAAGTCCGTCCCGCCACGAAATACAGTCTCGCGCTGAAAGTTTTCGAACATACCGCGGCTTACGACGCGATGATAGCGGATTATCTGCGGCGGGAAATCAAGGCCGGATTTCCGGATCGCCTGACCCTCGCTTACGAAAAACTGCAGGATTTACGCTATGGTGAAAATCCGCATCAAAGGGCGTGCTATTACCGGGAAATCAAGGCGCCGGACGCGTCTGTCGTCTTCGCGCGGCAGTTGCACGGCAAGGAACTTTCTTTCAACAACATAAACGACGCCGACGGCGCGCTGGAAACCCTGAAAGAATTCGACGCGCCTACGGTAGTCGCGGTGAAGCACGCCAATCCGTGCGGCGTGGCGAACGGAAAGGATATATTGGAAGCGTACAGAAAAGCGTACGCAGCTGATCCCGTATCAATATTCGGTGGCGTTGTCGCGGCGAACCGGACCGTTGACAGAGAAACCGCCGAAGAGATCAGCAAAATCTTTATCGAGATTGTCATCGCGCCGGAGTTCACCGAAGAAGGACTCGCGGTGTTGTCCGCGAAGAAAAACATCCGGCTTTTGCGGCTGCCCGCTATTTCAGCGCATTCGCCGGAAGCTGCTCTGGATATCAGAAAGGTCGGCGGCGGTTTGCTCGTGCAGGAGAGCGACAGCGTCCTTTACGAGGAGAAAGATCTCATGGTGATGACGAAGAGGAAGCCGACAGAGGCGGAATTCGCCGATCTGGAATTCGGCATGAAAGTCGTCAAGCATGTGAAATCCAACGGCGTCGTGATCGCCGGCGGCGGCAAAACCATCGGCGTCGGTCCCGGGCAGGTAAACCGCATATGGGCGGTGGAAAACGCCATCCGTCAGGCGACGGACAGCCTGAAAGGGGCGGTTCTGGCTTCGGACGCGTATTTCCCGTTCAGCGACTGCGTGGAGGCGGCGGCGAAAGCGGGAATCACGGCCGTCATCCAACCGGGCGGTTCCATGAACGACGCGGAGTCTATTGAGAAAGCCGATGAAATGGGCGTGGCGATGGTGTTCACCGGGAAACGGCATTTTAAACATTAAGGAAAGCTTGCGAGAAAACAGGCGCGCGAGATCTCAGGAAGTTCCGGCGATCCGGAAATTAAGGAACGGAAAATGAAGGTACTCATTGTCGGCGGCGGCGGCCGCGAGCACGCAATCGCGTGGAAATTGAGACAAAGTCCCGGATTAAGCGGGCTGTTCTGCGCGCCGGGAAACGCGGGCGTCGCCGCGATAGCGGAGTGCGTCGCGATAGCGGCGGATGACATTCCCGGCATCGTGGGATTCGCGAAGCGCGAGGGCGTTGGTCTGGTGGTGATAGGACCCGAGGTTCCGCTTGCCATGGGCCTTGCCGACGCCGTTGAAGCGGAGGGTATCAGGGTTTTCGGTCCAAACAAAAAATGCGCGCGGCTTGAGGCGAGCAAGGCTTTTACCAAGGCATTTTTGGCGAGACACGGGATCCCTACCGCTAAATACGCGGAATTCACCGATAAAAACGAGCTGCTGTCGGCGGTCGGTCTGTACGGATATCCCATGGTTCTGAAAGCGGACGGGCTTGCCTCGGGAAAGGGAGTAATTATCGCGGAAACGAAGGCCGAAGCGGAGCGGGCCGCGGAAGCGATAATGGGCGATAAAATTTTCGGAGCCGCCGGAGAGCGCGTGATAGTCGAGGAATATCTGACCGGCGTCGAAGCCTCCGCGCTTTGCTTTGTGGATGAAAGCGCCATTGTCCCCATGGAATCCGCCCAGGATTACAAACGGGTTTTCGATGGCGACAGGGGGCCGAATACAGGCGGCATGGGCGCATATTCGCCAAGCCTTGTCTTTACGCCGGAATTGGAAACGCGGATACGCGGCGAGATACTGACCCCCGCTTTCGACGGCTTCAAAAAGGACGGGCTGGATTTCAGGGGGGTGCTCTTCGTCGGCCTTATGCTCACGAAAGAGGGACCAAAGGTCGTAGAATTCAACAACCGGTTCGGCGATCCGGAGACGCAGGCGGTGTTGCCGCGGCTGAAGACGGATATTCTGGACATAATGTTGGCGGTCGCGGAAAACAGGCTGGCGGGTCAAAAGATCGAATGGGATAAAAGGAACAGCGTCTGCGTCGTGCTTGCGTCGGACGGTTATCCGGGCGCTTACGAAACGGGGGAGCGCATAAGCGGGCTGGACGCCGTTGACGGTGATATCCTACTGTTTCACGCCGGAACGCGTTTTGAAAACGGAAGTCCCGGCGGAACTCAGATACTGACGGACGGAGGGAGAGTGCTCGGCCTTACCGCCGTGGCCGGTTCTCCCGAGGAAGCAAGGCGGCGGGCCTATGAAAACGTGATGAAAATTTCGTTTAAGGGAATGCGGTACAGGAAAGATATCGGCTTGCTGCCGAAAACCGCCCGGGATTTATGAAGCGCGCCGAAAACTCTCCGCCACTTTGTTGTCCAATATTTAATTGTCGGAGCAATAATCGGCGGAGCAACAGCTGCCGGGAAATAGCCGCCGGGCGCGGGAGGAGTTGGTTTTGGCTGAACGTATATCGCGAAGGCGGCGAAGAAGAAAAAAACGGAAGATAAAAAT
>JAITPU010000016.1 GCA_031289235.1 Eubacteriales Family XIII. Incertae Sedis bacterium | reverse complement strand
AACCCGACGATATATTGCCGGCGCTGCTTTCCGGAAGTTTTTTCAACTTGAATATCATTACAGCGGTCGCCGTATCCGCGATCATTTTGGCGGTCGGCGCTTCCGTGACATGGAGACTTACAAAACCCGACCTGATGTTTTCTTAAAGACGTATTGTAAAAATCAGGAGACCGTCGCAGACGGCGGCGTGCAGGCCCGGCGTTCGCAGCGCGCCGGCAGTTATAGAAGGAGGTTTCGCAGTGGTTTATATATACATGGCGGACGGTTTCGAGGAAGTCGAAGCGATTACCGTCGCTGATCTGCTGAGCAGGGGCGGAATCCCTGTGGAAACGGTATCCGTGGTGAAACGCGAAGAGGTGACGGGGGCCCATGGGATCCGGGTAATTGCGGATATCCTGTATGAAGACGCAGATCATGAAAAATGCGAAATGATCGTATTGCCGGGGGGCGGCGATGGAGCGCGAAGGCTTTTGGCCCACGAAAGCGTTGAAAGACAGCTCGCCGATTTCGCGGGAAAAGGTAAATGGATCGCCGCGATTTGCGCCGCGCCCATGATCCTGTCGCGACATGGTCTTCTTGCGGGCCGGGAGGCGACGATTTACCGCGGCATGGAAGCGGAGCTGAAAGACGCGCGTTATAGAGATGAAGACGTAGTGGTGAGCGGCAACATAATAACTTCGCGGGGGCCGGGAACCGCCATGTCGTTTTCGCTGAAATTGATAGAGATCCTGAGAGGCGAAAAAACGGCCGCCCAAGTAAAAGACAGGCTTTTGATATCCTGATTTTTTTGCACTTGTTGCCCAGCGATGATTTCTTGTTACTATTCAAACATCAGCAGGCGGGCCGCTGTCATCCCCTTCGGACCCGCGCTGACGCGCTATGTTGGCTCCGCTCGGCCGCCCGCAGGACACATATCAGCGCGCAGCAACGCGGCTGCCCACACATCCAGATCCGCCCCAACGGAACGCGGCTTTGAATGGCGACATTGGCGGAGCGATTAAATAGCGATTAAATGCTGTATATTAGCCGCCGGAGAGGTAATCCCGCAGCAGACCGGACGCCCTTTCGGGGTCGCTTACGCGCATGATGACATGAGAAAGGCCGTGGCCGGAATGGCCGTAAATATATTCGACGTTGATCCCCTCGTCGGCGAGTTTTCCGAGAACGCCGGAGAGCGCCCCGGGTTCGTCTTTAGTTTCCACCTGGAGGACCTCTGTGGTTTTCGCTGAAAAACCCGCGTCGCGCAATACCTTCAATCCCTTTTCCGTATCGTCCGCGATCATGCGGACAATTCCGTAATCGGCGGTTTCCGCGATGCTCAGGGCGGTGATATTGACCTTCGCGTCGCCCAAGATTTTTACGAGTTCCCGCATCCTGCCGGTTTCGTTTGCCAGAAACACGGATAACTGCCTGATTATCATACCTTTTCCTCCGTAACGCCGTTTCGGGTTATTATCCGAACAGCGGCCTCTTGCCCGCTTAAGACTGAACCTTTGAAATGTAACCGTTTCTCAGATTTTACGCCTGTCTGTTACCCTCTTGGCTTTGCCTTCGCTTCTTTGCAGGGTTTTATGCTCCACAAGGCTCACGATGACGCCGATCCGCAGGGCGTTGTCGAGCCTGTGTTTGATTTTGCCGCGTATGCTGTCCATCTGCGCGATTTCGTCGGAGAAATATTTATCGTCAACTTCCACTTGGATTTCAAGAGTGTCCAGCGCGCCTTTCCTGTCGACAATGATCATGTAATAGGGTTTTGCTTCGGGGATTTCCATGAGCACGCTTTCTATCTGGGATGGGAATACGTTGACGCCCCTGATGATGAGCATATCGTCAGAACGGCCCATTACCCTGGCCATCCTCACGTTCGTCCTTCCGCAGGGGCAGGGTTTGTAGTTCAGAGATGTCAGATCCCTTGTGCGGTAACGCAGCAAAGGCATGGCTTCCTTGGTCAGATGTGTGAACGTCAGTTCTCCCGTGACGCCGGGCGAAACGGGTTCCAGCGTATCGGGAGATAAAATTTCCGGATAGAAATGATCCTCCGCTATGTGCAAGCCGTCCTGAAATTGACAGCTGTCGGAGATTCCCGGCCCCATGATTTCGCTGAGACCGTAAATATCGTAAGCTTGGATTTTAAGCTTTTCTTCGATCTTTGCGCGCATTTCCGCGCTCCACGGCTCGGCGCCGAAAACTCCGACGCGCAGAGGGAGCGTAGAAGGATCAACACCGGCTTCCGCCAGTGCTTCCGCGATGAACAGCGCGTATGACGGGGTACAGGCCAATACCGTGCTGCCGAAATCCTGCAGCATGGTGATCTGATTTCTGGTATTTCCGGCTGAAACGGGGATCACCGTGGCGCCAAGTTTGGTCGCGCCGTCGTGCAGCCCAAGCCCTCCGGTGAAAAGCCCGTAGCCGTAAGCAACCTGCACCACGTCGTCTTTTGTCGCGCCGGTACAGCAAAGCGCGCGGGCGACGCATTCAGAGAAGACTTCAAGATCTTTTCTGGAATGGGGAACAGCCGTGGGTTTGCCCGTGGTCCCCGAAGACGCGTGAACGCGCACGTATTCGCTGGAAGATATCGGACTGAGTCCGAACGGATAATTGTCGCGAAGATCCTGTTTCGTTGTGAATGGCAGTTTCACGATATCTTCAATTCCCCGGACGTCGCCGGGTTCAACGCCCAGTTCCTGCATCTTCGCGCGATAGAACGGCACGTTGTGATAAACGCGGCGAACCGTCGTCTGCAGCCGACGGCCCTGCAGCTTGTGCATTTCGTCGCGGCTCATGCATTCCTTTGTCTTGTTCCAGATCATAGGCCCCGCCTTTCGATATTGCCGCGCGCCGTTCCGTTTTAAAGAAAAAACGGCTTCGCGCTGATAGTCTTGATTAAACCTCTAAACACTTGCTTTGTCAAGCCGGGTCGGGAATTTTTTTGCAAAAATTTGGCCTGACAATTTTTGCGGAATAGGTTATAATAATTTCATTAATGGGAATGGGTGTAGCGGCTGCGTGTTTAACAGCCGCGGCAATTCACTCAAGTTTTGCGCCGGGCAGGCGAGAAAAGACAACCGAAACGGAGGTAAGAGAAATGAAAGAACTGAAAGGAACCAAAACATTCAATAATTTGATGGAAGCCTTTGCGGGAGAGTCCATGGCCAGAAATAAGTACACATTTTACGCGTCCAAGGCAAAAAAAGAGGGTTATGTGCAGATCTCCAAGATCTTCAAAGAGACGGCGGCAAACGAAAAAGAACACGCTGAGCTTTGGTTTAAGCTCGCTCACGGGATCCTCTCCACGCAGGAAAATCTTGAAGACGCCGCCGCCGGCGAAAATTACGAATGGTCCGATATGTATAAAAGGATGGCGAAGGAAGCCGAAGAAGAGGGCTTTCACAATATCGCGGAGCAGATGAGAGGAGTGGCCGACATCGAAAAAAGCCACGAAGAGCGTTACAGGAAGCTGAAACAGAACATTAAAGACGGAAAAGTGTTTGAACGGGATGAAGAGGTCGAATGGCAATGCTCGAACTGCGGCTATATTCATAAGGGCAAAAAAGCGCCTGAGTCCTGTCCTGTCTGTGAACATCAGCAGGCGTATTTCCAGCTCAGGGAAATAAATTATTGATCCGTTCAGGGTGGATATGGATTATTTGAGCAAACTGAATCCGCAGCAAAGAGAGGCGGCCCAGCATAAAGACGGGCCCCTTCTGATTTTAGCGGGCGCCGGCAGCGGAAAAACAAGCACGATGACGCGGCGGATCGCGTGGCTCGTCCGGGAAGAGGGGATATCCCCTTACAGCATATTCGCTGTGACCTTTACGAACAAGGCGGCGAAGGAGATGCGGGAACGGGTTGAGGAACTGCTTGGTTCGGAGATCCGGATGTGGATTCTCACGTTTCATTCCGCGTGCCTGCGTATTCTCCGCAGGCACGCGGAGGCGCTGGGTTATGACGGCGGCTTCGTCGTATACGATCCAACCGACCAGAAGGTGGTCATGCGCAGCTTGCTGAAAGCGATGAATCTGGACGATAAAAAGTTCACGCCGGTCTACGTGCTGAGCATCATAAGCGACTGCAAGGAAAAAGACATGACGCCTTCTGCTTTCGCTGCGGAAAATGAATCCAGCCCCGTTGGGAAAGTTGTGGGCGAATTGTACGCGTCGTACGAAAAGACCCTGAAAAAGAACGGCGCAATGGATTTCGACGACCTGATCTGCAACACCGTCAGGCTCTTTGAGGGTGACGGAATTATACTCGCCCAATATCAGGGGCGCTTCCGCTATATAATGGTGGACGAATATCAGGACACTAATTACATGCAGTACCGCTTTATCCGGCTTCTGGCCCAAAATCACGGGAATATCTGCGTCGTAGGCGACGACGATCAGTGTATTTATCAGTGGCGCGGGGCGGATATCCGTAATATTTTGGAATTTGAAAAGGATTTCAAAGGGACGAAAGTAATCAAACTTGAACAGAATTACAGGTCCAGCGGAAACATATTAGACGGCGCTCATTCCGTAATCTCAAACAATGTCGGGCGAAAGCAAAAAAAACTGTGGACTTCCAAGTCGCGGGGCGAAAAGATCACATATTACGCCGCTGAAGATGAGAAAGAAGAGGCCCGCTATGTCGCCGGCGAGATCAAGAAGCTGCATGGCGTCGAAAGCGAAGATGGGAGCGGTGTCAAAGCTTACAGCGATTTTGCCGTGTTATACCGCACAAACGCTCAGTCCAGAAACTTTGAAGAAGCTTTCTCAGTTTTTGATATACCGTACCGGGTTCTGGGCGGTCTGCGGTATTACGACAGGAAAGAAGTCAAGGATATAATAGCCTATATGCGGCTGGTGCAGAATCAGGCTGACGATCTGTCTTTTTTGCGTGTAATCAATGAGCCCAAGCGCGGCATGGGGGCGAAAACGATTGAACGCCTTGAGACGCTTGCCGCCGAGCGGGGCGTGAGTATGTTCCTGCTTTTGTCAGACGAGGAAATTTTAAACAGCCTGTCGGCGAAAGCGAAGGCGTCCGTAAAGAGTATGATAACAGCGGTCTTGGAACTGAGCGACGAGAGGGAAAATCTCAGCGTTTCAGATGTGTACGACGCGCTTTTGCTGCGCACGGGCTATATGCGCGCCCTCGAAGATCAGGACAGCGTCGAGGCCGAAAGCAGGATTGAAAACCTCTTGGAATTCAAGTCTGTGATCAGTCAGTATGAAAAAGATGAGCCTATGATTTCCCTGTCGGAATTCATGGAACGCATCGCGCTTCTCGCGGATATCGACAATCATGACGCGGAAGAGGACGCTGTGACGCTGATGACGCTGCACAGCGCAAAGGGCCTGGAATTTCCGGTTGTGTTCATGCCGGGTATGGAAGACGGACTGTTTCCCGGATGGAGGGCCGCCGACACGCCCGGCGGCATGGAGGAAGAACGCAGGCTTTGTTACGTGGGCATGACACGGGCTATGAAAAAGCTGTATATGATCCGCGCGCGGCAAAGGACGCTTTACGGCAAGACCGGATTTCCCGCGGAATCGCCGTTCATGCGAGAGATCGGCGAAGATTGTTTGGATAAATCTTCTACTGTATATGAGAAGAAAAAAGTGTTTCGCGCCTTCCCCGTCGCTAACGACGGCTTCGCGAGCGAGGAAGTCTTCAGGCCATTCGCGCGGCGGTATATTGAGGAAAACGATCAAGAAAACGATCAAAAAGATCAGGCGGAAGAGTCTTGCTTCGCGATTGGAGACCGCGTAAAGCACGTTAAATTTGGTGACGGAATGGTTTTGGAGACCGACGAAAAAACTGTAACTGTGATGTTCGGCGGCGCAGGCAGGAAAAAGTTGGCAATCGGGGTGGCGCCGTTGAAAAAAATTCAGTGAATAGTTAATAGTTAGATGAAGGAGCGATTTTTGGTTACAGGCAAACTGGAACGGATGCGGGAATTGGCGGTTTGTCTGAACGAAGCGGCCAGATTTTATTACGACGAAGACCGCGAGATCATGCCGAATATAGAATACGACAGGCTTTATGGCGAGCTTGCCGGATTGGAAAAAGAGACGGGCGTGGTGCTTTCAGGCAGCCCTACCGCGCGGGTGGGTTATGAAACGCTTTCCGAACTGCCCAGAGAAGTCCATGAAAGCCCGATGCTGTCGTTAGACAAAACAAAAGAAATAACCGAGCTTGCGGACTGGCTTGGCGACAAAAAAGGCTTGCTTTCGTGGAAATTAGACGGGTTGACCATCGCGCTGACTTACCGCGGCGGCTTGCTGTTCAAAGCCGTGACCCGGGGGAACGGACAAATCGGCGAGGTAATAACCGGTAACGCACGTTCGTTTGTAAACCTGCCTCATAAGATCCCCTTCGAAGGCGAGCTGGTCGTCCGCGGCGAAGCCGTGATCCGTTATTCGGATTTTGAAAAGATAAACGAAGCCTTGGGCGCGGACGCGGTGAAATATAAAAATCCGCGAAATCTGAGCAGCGGCAGTGTTCGCCAGCTAAACAGCCGCGTAACGGCCGCCCGGCGCGTGCGCTTCTATGCCTTCTCCCTCGTGAAAGCCGAGGGCGCGGAATTTCAGAATTCCCGGGAAGAACAGATGAAATTCCTGAAAAGCCTCGGCTTTGAAACAGTGACGTATTTTCCGGTGCGCGGCGACGGGCTGGCAGAGCGCGTGATCTGGTTCGAAAACGAAGCGGCGGCGAACCGTCTGCCTTCCGACGGGCTGGTCCTCATCTATGACGACATAGCCTACGGCGTTTCTCTGGGCCGGACCTCGAAATTCCCCAGAGACGCCGTCGCTTTCAAGTGGAAGGACGAACTGAGGGAAACGACGCTTCGGGAAATCGAATGGAACACTTCGCGCACCGGTCTTATAAACCCTGTCGCCGTCTTTGACGCGGTGGAACTGGGAGGCACGACGGTGAGCAGGGCCAGCGTGCATAATATCAGCATACTTGAGGAGTTGGCGCTGGGCGCCGGAGATATAGTTACCGTATATAAGGCGAACATGATCATCCCGCAGATCGCGGATAACCTGACCCGAAGCGGCCCCGGATCCATGCCGCGAAGCTGCCGCGTATGCGGCGGGCGGGCGGAAATCCGCGACAACAGCGGCGTAAAATTCCTGTATTGCACGAATGAAGACTGCCTGGCCCGGAAGATCAAGGCGTTCACCCATTTCACATCAAGAAACGCGATGAACATAGAGGGACTTTCCGAGGCGACTTTGGAAAAATTCATAGCGAAAGGCTTGATCAGGGAGTTTTCCGACATATTCCGTCTCGCGGAGCATAGGGAAGAGATTGTGAAAATGGAAGGTTTCGGAGAAAAATCCTTCGCGAACCTGATTGAAGCCATTGACAGGGCGCGCAACGCGACGCAGATTCGCCTGCTCTACGGCCTTGGCATCCCCAACATCGGCTTGGCCAACGCGAAGCTGATCTGCCGGGCCTGCGCGTATGACTGGCGGCGCGTTCAAAACATTGACAAAGACACGCTTGCGGAAATAGACGGCGTTGGGGAAGTGATGGCGGAAGCTTACGAAGCTTATTTCGCGGACGAAAAAAATCGAAAGCTCGTGGCTAAACTTCTGCGGGAAATAATATTCCGGCCGATGAACGAAGCGATAGAAGAACAGA
>JAITPU010000072.1 GCA_031289235.1 Eubacteriales Family XIII. Incertae Sedis bacterium | reverse complement strand
CCTCAGGCGTAGTATTTGCTCAGAAATTCCCGCTTGTGTTCGATAAACCTGTCCTCTTCGAGCGCGTTCCTGATTCCCGCCATCATGCCGGACATAAAAGTCAGGTTGTGGTTGGTCAGGAGCATGGCCGAGAGAATTTCCCCGGCTTTGAACAGGTGTCTCAAATAGGCTTTCGTATAGTTACGGCAAGTGTAACAGTCGCATTCCGGATCCAGCGCCGTAAAATCATTTTTATATTTCGCGTTTTTTATGTTTACGCTCCCGCGTGAGGTCAGCGTCGTACCGTTGCGCGCGACCCTCGTGGGCAGGACGCAGTCGAACATATCGACGCCCAGCGACACTGCCTCGAAAATACAGTCCGGCGTTCCCACCCCCATCAGGTAGCGGGGTTTATCTTTTGGCAGATAGTCCACACAACCGTCAAGGATTTCGTACATGAGGGGTTTTGGCTCGCCTACGCTTAGCCCGCCGACGGCATAGCCGGGAAGGTCGAGTTCCGTGATCTCCAAGGCGCTCTGCCGCCTCAGATCCGCGTACACGCCGCCCTGCATGATGCCGAACAGGGACTGGACGTCCCCGTTCTTATGCGCCTCCCCGCACCTCAGGAGCCATCTCGTGGTCCGTTCAAGCGACTTTTTTACATATTCCCTGTCCGCCGGATACGGCGCGCATTCGTCAAGAGCCATGATTATGTCCGCCCCTAAGGCGTTCTGCACTTCTATGGACTTTTCCGGCGAAAGCATGTGCGTGGAACCGTCGATATGCGAACGGAATTCCGCGCCGTCTTCGGTAATCCTGCGCAGAGCGCCCAGACTGAACACCTGAAAACCGCCGCTGTCGGTGAGAATCGCGCGGTCCCAGTTCATAAACCTGTGAAGGCCGCCCGCTTCCGCGACGACGCGCTGTCCCGGCCGCAGATACAGGTGATATGTATTTGCCAGAATCATCTCCGCGCCCGTTTCCGCCACTTGTTCCGGCCGCATGGCCTTAACCGCGGCGGCGGTTCCCACCGGCATAAACGCCGGCGTCTCTATCGCGCCGTGGAGCGTTGTGATCCGCCCTCTGCGCGCTTTGGTTTTTCTGTCCGTTTTTATCAATTCATATATTGCCGCGCGCATATCAAGCGTCCTTTCGCGAAGAATCCCTGCGTCATACAGCAATCGTCTATGAAGCAAAAAGCCGGGTAGCAACAAAAGCGTTGACGATATATCAAAGAAGGAATATCATAATAAGAAGAAAGGTTGCGGCCTATATTTGATTTGGAATGCTGTGCGCTGCCAAACGCCGAAAATTGAGCTTGCCATGAAATATAAAGCGGACTACTCAACGATCAAGGGCGTCGGTTTTGGCTGACATAAGTCTTTGTCTTGCTTTTTGAAATCAACCGGCATCAGGTTTCGCCTTTTTTTCTATCCATAATTTTATGTTCCCATCAATGTGGCAACGACATACAAAACAACAATGTGGGCAGGATAGAAGATATAGAAGAGACTTTTCATTCCACGCCCTTTTTCGCCGTTATACATAAGCATTGGAACGGCGGCGGCTACCATTAACCATTGCAAACTCGCATCTTTGCTCGCAATGAACATAAGGACGCTGAACAACGCCAAAAACGCGATTTGCGCCCACCGCCATTCGCGAAGCACATAGAAAACAACGCCTATTATCACCATTCCAACACTGCCCTCGACTGTGAGGATATTCGGAATAACCATCGTAACCATCATCAGAGCTTTTCCAATCCCGGTCGCTCCTGCGCCTGAATTGTTGATATATGAAGCGGTGACAAGAAAAGGTAAGGTGGATACTATTGGCAGCAGCGCAAGCAATACAGATGTTATAGACTTGCCGACCTTTTTCTCTTTGACGGCGGACGAAAATCTATCCCATATCAGCATATAAATTCCCGCAACTAAAAATGTTGCAAAAGCGTTATTCATCAAGACTACACTGCTATTTGGCAAAATCGTCTGCGTTGTAAAGGTGATTACCGTCATTGCGGCTGAAGCGAAAAACATATGCAACAAATATTTTTTCTTGCTGTGCGTATAATGGAACCCTTCCGCGGCGGCAAAAAGAAACAAAATAAACACAGGCCGACCAAGCCACGTCAGCCATATTGGAGCTCCGAGCGGTTCAAACATTTGGTGAATATGGTCTAAAACCATAAGTATTATCGCGATGATTTTGATGGTGGTGCTGTTTAATTTTTTAATGTTCATAATTTCCTCCTTGACAGTCAGAAGTTCTGTTGCGTCACCAACTAAACATCGGATAAAGCGGCGAAGCAATTCGACATTCAGGACTGCTCGGCATCCGCGGCGCCTGTTTTATGTCTCCCTCCACACAAAGACAATAACCCTTTCGGACGATTTATCCTTAATATACCACCCGGCTGGCGAGCTTATGAAGGAGAAAATTGCCAAAAGAGCTATTGGCAAAAGTTTAGCACAGATTATCGGCAAACGCCATATCAACGATGAAATTTATTGACGAAGTTTTGACGAAATTCCGAAAGCGCTTTACAAGACACGTTGCGTTCCAGTGGTTTGCGGCAATCGTGATTGCGTTTAGATCCGTTCCTGGGTATCATCTCCGTCATGAACCTGAATCCCGCGCTATATGAAACAATGCTCCGCTTTTTTAATGCAGTAACAAAAAAGAAAGCAATATTATAAGTAAAGAGTGAAAGGTATACAAAATATGGATGAAAGAATCAAAAAGCTGGCGAATATCCTGGTGGATTACTCCATAAACGCGCGTAAAGGCGAGCGCGTTCTGGTTTCTTACGAAGGGGAGTCCGCGAAACCTCTGATCAGACAAATCATCAAAGAAATTTACCGCGCGGGCGCTTATCCTTACGCGGAGATCATGGATTCGGCCGTAAGCCGTGAGATCCTGTTGGGCTGCGCGGAAGAGCAGCTCGAATTCACGAAAGAATATCAACTTGCCCAGATGAAGGGCATGGACGCGTTTATCGCCGTGCGCGGCGGACTCAACTCGGCCGAACTTTCCGATGTTCCGCCGGAAAAACTGAACATGCACGCGAAGATCCTGCGGCCCGTGCAGGATTACCGCGTCAACCACACTAAATGGGTGATTCTGCGCTATCCCGGCAACTCGATGGCCCAGCTCGCGAACAGCAGCCTGGAAAGCTTTGAAGATTTTTATTTCGACGTCTGTACGCTGGATTACAGCAAGATGTCCGAAGCTATGGAACCGCTTGTCAGGCTCTTGAACCGCACGGACAAGGTGCGCGTCACCGGACCGGGAACAGATATCAGCTTTTCCGTTAAAGGCGTCGGCGCCGTCAAATGCTCCGGCGAGCGCAACATCCCTGACGGCGAAGTGTACACGGCGCCTGTGAGAGAGTCGGTAAACGGCGTTATAGCTTACAGCACGCCTTCCGAGGAGCGCGGCTTTACATTTGAAAACATCGTGTTCGAGGTTCGGGACGGGAAAATCGTAAAGGCTTCCGCCAATGACGACGAGCGCGTAAACAAACTGCTGGATACCGACGAAAACGCCCGTTATTTCGGCGAATTCGCCATCGGCGTGAATCCCTACATACTGCGTCCCATGAAGGACACCCTTTTCGACGAGAAGATCGCGGGCAGCATCCACCTCACGCCGGGCGCGGCCTACGAAGACGCGTTCAACGGCAATAAATCGGCTGTCCATTGGGATCTGGTTCTGATCCAGCGGGCGGATTACGGCGGCGGCGAACTCTGGTTTGACGGTGTGCTGATCCGCAAAGACGGCCTGTTCATCCTCCCAGAACTGGAAGGCCTGAACCCGGAAAATCTGAAATAACGGGGAAAAGACAGCCGCGATTTACCACATTTTAGTTTTTAAGGCAATAATTACTATTTTACTATTTTTTTCGGCATACAGCTCAGATAATCCAGCGATACCAGAGAATACTCCGTTCCGCGGACGTTTCCGCGGATTCCTTTCCCGAAAACATCTTTCCCGTGCAAGTGTCCGTAGACCACCGTCCGCACGCCGAACTCCTCCATGAGTCCGGTGAAGCCTGTCGGCTGCCCCCGTTCATTCGACGGAGGGAAGTGCAGCGCAACGAGCTTCTCCCGAAATCCCGCCTTTTCCGCGGCCTCCAGCGAAAGTCTCAGCCGCTGAATTTCACGCAGGTAGATCTTTTCGTCATGAGCGGTAAAATCGTCGCCCCCGGGCAAGATCCATCCCCTGCCGCCGCATATGGCGACGCCTTCCGACTCAAAAAAATTGTTCTGGATGAAGTGCATGCGCGGATCAAAAGCGCTGAGACGGCTTATCGACGGCCACCAAAGGTCGTGATTTCCCCTGATGAGCGCCTTGTCGCCCGGGAGCGCCGCGATCCAGCGCAGATCCGCCTCCGCGTCCTGATATTTCAGCGCCCACGAGATATCGCCGGCTATGATCACCGTGTCTTCTTCCTTTACTGTCCCGCGCCAGTTTTCAGAAAGGCGCGCGGTATGACCGGCCCACTCTTCCCCGAAGACATCCATGGGCTTATCGGCGGAAAATGACAAATGCAGGTCGCCGATCGCGTAAATGCTCATCAATTATACCATGGGAAACTCAAGCTGGTTCCCCCGGCCTGCAATACGACGCCGTCCATCCCCTCGGCTTTCAGCGAAAAGCGCCATGTCAGCCTGCCCGGATCAAATGCGTAGACATAGCTGTTTTTGCTGAGAAAATCTTTTAATTCCCGTGATATTTCCTCGTTTTTCAATACCACGCCGGAGATCCGGTTATCTTCGACAAAAGTCTCGATCTGATCACTCGTATAAGCTTCCTCATCCACCAAAAATAACATATCGTCATAACCGAGAGACTCTATTTTAGTCCAGTCCGACAGGTCTCTCACAAGCGGGATCATGCGCTCCTGCATGTCCGCGTAGCGCGCCGCGACCTTTTTCTTCACTTCATACGCGATGCCCTTGCGCCGCACCTTTCCTGACCATCCAACGTCAAATTCGTTTAATATTTCGTAAAGCCCTTCTCCGTCCACCAGCACGGTTTCCCGCGGATTCTCCCTCATCCATTTCGCAAACTGCGATATGGGCATTTCGTACGCGCCGCTGTTTTTTCCCGAGACCGCCGCAGAATCATTAACAGGCGCCCGCCCGCCGCTCAGCAGAGTCACGCGCTGCATCCGCTCCGGCATACGATGCTCTCCGCGCATCTCCATGAGTATCTGCCTGAGACCCTTCCCTTCCACGTAAACTTTTCGCAGCACATCCTCCTCCAGATAGAAATCCCCCATCTCGATTATTGATACCGCCCGCCTGGAGTCCTCTTCCATCCCATTGATGCTGACAGGCTCTCCCGTTTCCCTGCTCCATGCGCGGCTGTTTCCGAATATACCGTCCCGCGACATTTCGAACACGACGTCGTCCTTGATGAACGAACCTTTCAGCAAATGAGTTTTTTCGGCGACGAAGCCCTCTTTCGCCGTTAGCAGATTCTGTCCGAAATACATAGTGTCCAGCTTTTCAATCCCTAAAAGCCACGCGACGGTCGGCAGCAGGTCTGTCTGCCCCCCGGCGATGTCGAAGGCCGCCCCGGCCGCCTCATATCCCGGTATATGGATTAACAGCGGGATGTTCATCATAACATCGTAATCATAGGGCCGCCCCAGCCATTTCGTCGTCCGTTCGTCGGACCTTACCAGACCGAAATGATCTCCGTAGACCACTATCAGCGATTGCTCGTAAAGGCCGTTTTCTTTAAGCATATCAAAGAAAACACCCAGACATTCGTCGGCGTAATGCGTGGAATTTATGTAGTTCCCGAACGTGCTGCCTTCGTCTTCAGGCTGAATTTTCAAAGCTTGCAGCTCCTCCGGCAACTTGAACGGGTGATGGCTGGAAAGGGAGATCAACATACTGTAAAAAAGACTGTCCTGCTGCATTTCTTTCAAAATCTCCGCGCTTTGCTCATAAAACGCCCTGTCGCTGATGCCGGAAATGTCCCCGCCCCCGATTCCCTCGATTTCATCGCTGACCAGCACATCGTCGCTGATAAAGGTATCAATTCCCTGCCCGGGATACGCGTTTTTCCTGTTCCAGAACTTCTTGTCGAAGCCGTGCAGAACAGCGGTTTGATATCCCTCGTCTTTCAGTATCCACGGAAGCCCGCGAAAAAAATTATTCTCGTAAACGCGGTATGTGAAGCTTTCCAGCGCTCCGATTATGGAATTGTTCACGGCGAACTCAGCGTCGGAGGTATTGCCGTTGCCGATTTGCTGGAAAAAATTTTTAAAATAAAGGCTGCCGTTTTCTTTCATCCACTCGTTCATGCGCGGCGTTATCTCCTGACCGTTGTATTCGGCCCCCACCACCATGTTCTGAAAGGACTCAAGCTGCACGATTATGAGATTTTTCCCCTTTGCCGCGCCGAAATACTCGTTTTTCTCCTGATTTTCATAGTTTCCCGTGGCCAGATAATAGTCATCCTCGTCAAGGGCGCTTTCCTCCGAGAAAGCAAACTCCACAACGTCCCGGACGTGAAAAAGCAGCCATTCCTGTGTATTCAGCGACGCGACGAAGGCGAGGTTCAGCGGATTTAGCGCGAGAAACGCCGTCAGTGCCAGCGTGAGACTCGCTTTTATCCAGTTTTTCGCTTCCGCCGGCAATTTTCCCTTCAAGCGCCCGTCCTCGTTTCGTAAATCTCGCGCGTCATACCGCTTTTATCCGGCCTTTCGTCAATACGGCAGGCATACGTTACCGAATCGGACATAGACGTAAAAACAGTGAAATGAAAAGGATTTTTCCATATAAGTAAAAGTATCGCTATCAATATCAACACGCTTATGAGGAATTTCAATCTCTTCGCCCGCAGTTTGCGCCGCCGCTGAAAATTTTTTTCCTGCCTGCCGATGATTCCGGCGCCATATTCCAAAATTTCCGCTCCTTCAGCCTCCGCGGAGATATCCGAGATACTCAAAGGAACATAATCTTCAAAAAGATTCTCAAACAGATCACTCTCAACCGGCGCCGGTTCCATTACAGGCGCGGTTTCCGGTTCCGGAGGGACTTCGGACGCGTCAATCCCCTCTCTAACTCCCTCATCAACTCTCTCAACTGCTTCCGGCGTCGCCGGCTGAACTTCGGACACGCTGTTACTCTCTTGCGCGCTTTCATCCGTCTTGAACGGCGCGTCATCAGCGGAACTCTCCGATTCGAACACTTTGACATCTTCTTGTCGCACGTCTTCGCCCGCTGCCGGCGCAAGCGCTGCTTCAGCCGCCGCTGTTTTCAAAACTCCGGTATCGCGCCTGCGCGAAAACACGCCCGCCGCAAGCAGAGCGAAAATCAGCGCCGCATCTGCCAGCGTCAGGAAAAATTCCGGTCGCAGCACAGTCAATATGCTGGCTTTGATCTCGCCCAAAACTCCGGCGGCGCCAATCATATTCAGTGAAAGATATTTGTTGAAGAAACTGCTGTAAGTGAGGTCGGCGAACATAAGAACGGAAAACGCGAAATAAACGGAAGCGGAAATCCACTTGTTCCGAAAAGACGAAAAGAGCAGCCACACGAAAAAACATGTGAGCAGCCATACGAAAACGAAATTGTACCGCACGCCGGCGAAACTATAAAACCACAGCAGTTTCAGCGCCGCCGCCGCCGTTAAAACAGCCGCGGGATGTTTTTCCGCGGCGCAACGCGCCGCATTTTTCATATCCCGCAGATTTTGTTGACTGAACTTCAACGCTCGCACCTATTTGTTGCGGATATATTTATGAGTAATATACGGGTTGGTGGTTTTACGCGACTCGATCTCAAAACGGTGCAGGCTCTCTATGAGCGGCGTGAGCTTCATGGCGCCGTAATTCCGAGTGTCAAAATCCGGCAACCTGCGGCTTAGAACACTTCCAAGCTCTCCGAGAAAAGCCCAGCCGTCCTCGTCGGAAATCTCCGTTACTATAGTGCGTATGGTGCGGACGAGCTTTTCGCGCTCCCTTCCGTGCTGCGCAAATTTTTTCGAGGAATTCGTGGAAACCGTTCCGGTTTTTTCCCTTGTCTCGCGCTCCTCTTTATCTTCCGCAGTCTCCGCCGATACAGGATTTCCCGCTAAAACTTCCAAGTATTTAAATTTTTCGCAGGCGGATATGAACGCCGACGGGGTCTTTTTCTCCCCCATGCCTATGACGAGCATACCGGCCTCGCGAAAGCGCGAGGCCAGACGCGTAAAATCGCTGTCGCTGGAAACAATGCAGAAACCGTCGACGCTTTCGGAATACAGGATATCCATAGCGTCGATGATCAGGGCCGAGTCGGTGGCGTTTTTGCCTATTGTATAACTGTACTGCTGGATCGGCGTCACCGAGTGCTTGAGCAGCATATCCTTCCAGGAAGCCATGCGCGGGGACGTCCAATCCCCGTAGATCCGCTTATAGGTCGGAGTTCCGTGATTTGAAACCTCGTCCAGAATATGGCTTATGTACTTGTTTGACACGTTATCAGCGTCTATGAGAACCGCTATTTTTTTGTCTGTTTTGCGTTCCACTGCGTTCCTTTCAATATCCAAGGCTTTCGCCGACGAGAAATACGGACGTGACGAAGCCGTAAGGCGGACGGTCGTGTACAAGCGTTACATTGCAAATCCTCTCAGGGGAATCGCAGTTTTCACACTTTCCCGTTTTCGCGCACGGCGTGTTTTTGCTCAGCCGTTTGGTGTTGAGCGGGCTGGCGACATTCTTAATGCGCACGATGGCTTCCTCGTAATTTTTGACGATCTTGTTCGTCCCGGCGACGATATAAACCCTTTTATGGCCGAACGCCATCGACGATATCCTGTTGCCCGAACCGTCCACGTTCACCAATCTTCCGTCCGACGTTACAGCGTTTGAACTGGCGAAATACACGTCGGTTCTGGCTTCATTTTCCAGTATGGAAGCTCTTTCCGCGGGAGATTTCGCTGTACCGTGATAAAACGTAACTATGCCGCGCGACTCTAAGCTCTCCCGGATCCTCATGTTCTCAAGAGTCATCGAACCGCCGAATCCGGCCGTTTCTCCGGGCTTCACTTCGCCGAGGATCGCCGCCGCCGCCTCGTTCGCCGTTTCAAAATATCTGACGGCAAACCCGTTGCACTCAAGGTTTTGTATGGTAATTTTAACAATATTTTCCATTTTTCTTCCCTCATTCTTCCGTCAGCTGGTTGTTAATCGCGTCTCCCGGCGGCACTATCGGCCATACGTTCTCGTCTATGTGCACATCGCAGGCGATGACCGCGCCGCGTCCGGATCTGAGCGCCGTTTTTATCGCGTCCTCCAGCGCATCCACGCTGTTCACACGCCAGCCGGAAAGGCCGAACGCCCCGG
>JAITPU010000069.1 GCA_031289235.1 Eubacteriales Family XIII. Incertae Sedis bacterium | reverse complement strand
ATGCAAATGATGCCGCCGCAACCCCGTTCCACGGTTGTTTTGTCAAGCACGTCGAACTTCTTCACGTCCCGCCTGTCCGGGTTTGCTGATTTTTTAATTTCCAGAGGATGTATCCGTTTGTTTTCTTCCACAAAAATATCAATTTCTTTCGCGTTGGAATTCCGGAAGTACGTCATGCTTACTTTTGATTTGGCATAAGCATAGTTTTTCAGCATTTCAATGACGACGAAATTTTCAAAATAATGGCCGCTGGCGGCGCCGTTCATCAGGGTCTCGAACGTCAGCCACATGGAAAGATGCGCCGCCAGTCCCGTATCGCAGAAATAGAGCTTGGGCGTTTTCGCCAAGCGTTTGAGCGCGTTGTTTGCATAGGGAGGCAGAAGGTAGAGGATGCCCATGCTTTCCAACAGCCGCAGCCATTCCTTTGCCGTGGGCTGTGAAATTTCCGCCGCGTCCGCAAGGGTTTTGTAATTGATCTGTTCGGAAACGAGCGCCGCGCAGGCTGTCAGAAATTTTCCAAAGCGCAGAGAATCTGTCACACCGCCAAATTCTGTGGCATCGCGCGTGAGATACGTGCTGACATAGGCGTCATAATATACGCGCCGCTGTTCGGGATCGGCATGGAGCGCCTTCGGCATCCCGCCCTTCCAGATATGCCCAAAAATATTTGCCACATCATTTTTTTGAACCTTTGCCTGACGCTGTTGCAGACAGGGCAGGGAAAAATCCAAATCATTTTCAAATTGAACGCGGTCTTTTTCGTTTTTTGAAAGGCTGTACAACTCCAAAATCCCAATCCGCCCCGCGAGGCTTTCCCGGACATGTTTCATCATGGCGAATTGCTGAGAGCCGGTCAGCCAGAAAAGTCCCGTTTCCTCGCTTTCATCGCAGAGGATTTTTATTTGACTGAATAATTCCGGGGCGTACTGTATCTCGTCGAGGATAATGGGAGGCTTGTAGGTCTGAAAGAACAAAACGGGGTCGGTACGCGCCAATTCCCTTGCCATCAGATTGTCAAGCGTGACGTAGCTACGGTTTTGCCCTTCGGCCAAATGCCTGAGCATGGTCGTCTTGCCGACCTGTCTTGCGCCCGTGACAAGCACCGCTTTGAAAAATTCACTCATGCGATTAAATTTCCGTTCTGAGTTCCTGCTGATATATTCCATCTTGCGCCCCCGCATATTT
This sequence comes from Eubacteriales Family XIII. Incertae Sedis bacterium, assembly GCA_031289235.1. GTDB lineage: Bacteria > Bacillota > Clostridia > Peptostreptococcales > Anaerovoracaceae > JAITPU01. The sequence goes on along the minus strand of JAITPU010000069.1, from coordinate 2,355 downwards.
AGGTTATAATAGCCACAATGCAGCTATTTTATAAATTGAAACGCCCTCCGACTTATCGCCTAAGACGGCGGCGCCACAAATGACAAATATTTATGATAAAATAAACTGTACTTTACTTTATCATAACTTTTTCGGGTTGTAAAGGAAATGTACAGGCGCATAGCCGCAATGCAACAGGGCGGCAGTGGTTTGTCGGACATGCTATTTTAAAAACTGAGTTTTTTTCAAAACACTGTTGACATTATACTCCAACAGTGTTAAATTAAAATCAACCTTTAGCACTCGCCAGGCAAGAGTGCTAACAAATTTTAAAAATATATCAAAAAACGCTCATATTATTATTGTTCCGCCAACTAAACACCGGAACAGAGGCTTTTAATGTTCAGTTGGCGGAGCAATAGTATATGTATATATGGTAGAATAAGTATGCAACTGTCGGAAAGAAAACTCAGAATACTGCAAGCCATAGTGGCGGATTTTATCCTTTCCGCCGAGCCTGTGGGTTCCAGAACCATCTCGAAGAAATATGAGATGGGCATCAGCCCGGCGACTATCCGAAACGAGATGTCGGATCTGGAAGAGCTGGGGTTTTTGACTCATCCGCACACTTCGGCGGGCCGCGTACCCTCCGACAAAGCTTACCGGCTTTACGTGAACAGGCTTATGGAGCGCTACGAGCTGCCTGAGAGAGAAAAGAAGAGTATATACGAAAAACTCACTCAAAATGCGGTCGAGTTGGAAAAGACCATCCGGCACGCGGCGAATCTGCTTTCCGAAATGACGAACCTGACAGCTTTCGCGATCACGCCGAAGCAGAAGGAAGACAGGCTGAAATACATCAATATCCTGCCTGCCGGCGAGAATACGGTGGTGCTGATGTTAGTCGCCGAAAGCGGCAAGATCAAAAATATGGCGCTGAGTTTGAAAGGCCCTTATACCGACGAAGCTCTCTCGTTGCTTTCCAAGACAATGACCTACAATTACCGCGGGAAGGCAATCAGCGAAATTTTAACGCTGAATATAATCAAAGATTTCGAGACCGACATCGAAGCAATGGGCAAACTGGCCGAAAGCATCATGCCTAAATTTATTTCCACGCTGGAAAGCATGCTTGATACAGAGCTTTACATGGACGGGCTGACGAATATTTTCTCCATTCCCGAATACCATGATATCGAAAAGGCGAAAATGTTTCTGGAGATGATCTATCAGAAGAAAAGTTTTACGGACGTGCTCCTGAGCAGGGACGACGGCATGATCATCACCATAGGCACGGAGAACGCCGAAGACATCATGAAAGACTGCAGCCTCATCACGGCCACATATCATATCAACGGCAAATTGGTCGGGAAACTGGGGGTTATCGGCCCCACCCGCATGAAATATGACAAGATAACTTCGGTGATCGAATATGTGGCGGATAATTTGAACGCCGCCTTTAGTCTGACAGGAGGTAATGAGTATGAGTGACACAAAGATTTCCGCCAAGCCGGAAGCGTTCGTAGGGGCGGACAAAGCGGACTCTATGGAAACTGCGGAAAAAAATGAGGCTGCGGCCCTGATAAATCAGGAAGCCGGAGAAGCCGGATCCCACGAGGAAAGCGGGAACGCGGAAGAACTCGAAGAAAAGGGCGAGCCTAAGCAAGCCGCTCCTGAGAGCGGGGAGAAAAATAACAGAAAGCCGGCGAAATTGAACGATCTGAACGAGCAATTTCTCGGCAAGATCACGCCGCAAAGCCGCGCGGCAAACATCTCGTTAGACGAGCTTACCGCAAAATACGTCAGGCTCGCCGCCGATTTTCAGAATTATAAAAAACGCGTCGAAAAGGAAAAAAGCGATATTTATACTTACGCCAACGAGAAGATAGTGATAGGCGTTTTAGAGGTCATAGACAACTTTGAACGTGCTCTGGAGCACAGCCCCGAGACGGCGGGCGCGGATGAAAGCTATACAAAAGGAATGGAGATGATATTCAAACAGCTCTGGGACGTTCTCAGCAAAAACGATGTGGAAGAAATTTCCAGTCTGGGCGAGGAATTCGATCCGAACCTGCATCACGCGGTCATGATGGAAGAAAGCGAAGACTATGAAAGCGGCAGAGTATCCGGGGTTTTGGGCAAGGGATATAAAATCAGGGAAAAAGTGATCCGGCCCGCGATGGTCAAAGTCGCCAAATGAAGCGGGCAAAATACAAAATAAAACAAGAACGAGAAAAAATAAAAGGAGAAAAAAGATATGGGAAAAGTAATAGGTATAGACCTTGGGACAACAAATTCATGCGTATCGGTGCTGGAGGGCGGCGAACCGGTCGTCATTCCTAACGCGGAAGGAAACAGGACCACGCCTTCCGTGGT
>JAITPU010000062.1 GCA_031289235.1 Eubacteriales Family XIII. Incertae Sedis bacterium | reverse complement strand
TATATCCGTTCCATATCACGTCTATATTGCCGTTGCTCAGTTCCAGCTCCTTGGTTCTCCAGTCGATAGCCTTCACTTCCAGCTCAACGCCTATATAGTCCGCGACGGCATTCGCCAAGTCGATATCGAAACCGACTACCCTGCCGTCGATATCTCGAAATTCCATCGGCGCAAAAGTATCGTCGCAGCCGATCACAAGCACGCCTTTCTCTGTAATATTCGACAATGACGCGTCCGACGAAGAAGGCGGAACGGACGCGCCCGACGGAGAAGACGTGTCCGGCTCGCCTCCGCAGCCTGCGGCAAATACGCCGGCCATCAATATCAAAATCAACAAAAAACTCATCTTTCTACGCATTTTATCTCTCTCTTTCTTTACTTTTCGCTTCAAAATTGTGAACCTCGAAACCTATTTTATTCTACATTCAGCACACTAAATTTATAAAGCAGTCAACTTAACAATACCTTTAACAACGATTCTTGGGACGTTACTACTCAAACATTGGCGGGGGCTCTGTCATCCTCTCAGGAACCGTGCTGACGGGCAAATCTTTGAGTAGTAACCTTGAAACCGAAAAATTTTTGTCATCTACTTGTAAGTTTTTTGTAAACTATATATATGCACCTCCAAATTAAAGTCGGGCATTTTTTTGAAATGACCGAATTACTCCGCCTGTCGGTCGAAAAATGCCTCTTTCAAACTATTTTGCCAGTTACATAAACAGCATAACACCTTTTTGTGCGGTTGGCAATACATGTTGTGAAAGTGTGACAACGCTGAAATAATCGGCATTGTCAACAAAACATAGCATTGATTTTGCGAAAATTTTTGCAAAATCAATACCATAATAAAATCAGATTTATTTACTATTAATCCCGTAATCCCGGATTGTCTCGCCTCATAAAATTATTGAACGCTTCTATCGCGCATGATATACTGACGGGAGGAGGGACGGTTCTCACGTCTTCTGCTATGAACTACGCATAATAGACTGACTCTAAATGTCAGATAAATTCAGATAAAATAGAGGAGGGCCGAGAGGAGCGATATGTTTACTTATGAATATGATTCGCGGATAGGCAAAATCACAATGGCAAGCGACGGCGTAAGTCTGACCGGGCTGTGGTTTGACGGACAAAAGTATTTTGCCGGCGCGACTGAACCGCACAACGAAGCAAAGTCGCCGCCTGTATTTGAAAACGTCAGAACATGGCTCGACTGCTATTTCTCCGGAGAGAAACCTGATTTTACTCCGCCGATCTCAATGAATGGAAGCCCTTTTCGCATGTCGGTTTGGAAAATTCTGCGCGAAATACCATACGGCGAAATGATTACATACGGAGATATCGCAAAAGAGATAGCCGCGCAGAACGGCAAGGAAAAAATGTCTGCGCGCGCGGTCGGCGGCGCGGTGGGACACAATCCGATCTCCATCATTGTCCCCTGCCACCGTGTCATAGGGAAAAATGGCAATCTCACGGGATACGGCGGAGGAATCGACATGAAAATTCAGCTGCTGTCTTTAGAAGGAGTCGATATGACGCGGCTGCATGCGCCGAAATCGGCGGTATCAGGGAGCCGCGCATGATCGAAATACGCAATCTCAACAAAAAATTCGACGGCTTCCAAGCCGTTTCCGATCTGAACCTCCGCGTTAAAACCGGTTCCGTTTACGGGCTTTTCGGTACAAACGGCGCGGGGAAAACCACTGTTTTAAAACACATCGCCGGCATTCTCAGGGCCGACAGCGGCGCAATAGAAATAAACGGCGAATCCGTATACGAAAACTGTTCCATCAAGGGACGCTTAGCTTTCATCCCGGACGACCTCTATTTTTTCAGCGCTTGCAGCCTGCAAGAATCCGCCCTGTTTTACCGCTCCGTCTATCGCGGATGGAATCAGGATCTTTATGAAGAAATGACCGCCCTTTTCAAGATTGACCTGCGAAGAAAACTTTCAAAATTTTCAAAAGGTATGCAGAAACAGGCCGCCTTCATTCTCGCCATATCGACGTCGCCTGATTATCTGATCTTGGACGAGCCTATCGACGGTTTGGATCCGCTGATACGAAAATTGGTCTGGAAACGTATTCTGGACGGCGTCGCGGAGCGAAAAATGACCGTCCTGTCTTCTTCCCACAACCTGCGCGAAATGGAAAACATATGCGATTCGATGGGCCTCATGTCGGAAGGACGCATGATGATCGAACGCGACCTGAACGAGTTGAAATCCGACATACAAAAGGTACAGGTCGCGTTTCGGAACGAAGCGGCTCCCGGCGAAAACCGCTATTCGGGCCTTGAGGTCATGCACAGAGAATCAAGGGGTTCTATAGATCTCCTGATAGTAAGGAACCCTAAAAACGCGGTCGAAAGCAGCATCCGGGCCCATGATCCGATTTTATTGGATTTTCTGCCTCTTTCCTTGGAAGAAATCTTTATATATGAATTTGGAGGCGACGAAAATGCGGCCAAAGACACCCTTTTTTAGCATATCTCCGGTTCTGATCCGCGAAAACATGCGGCGCTTATGGGCGATCCCGGTGTTTGGTTTTCTCGCGTATTTCTTTTCCGGCGTATTTCCCATTTTGATGAATTACAACGATCTTTCCAGGATATGGTCTCACATACTCTCATCCCTCAATAATACTCAGCCGTTTTTTCTTATGATCCACGCGCTGATCCCAACGATTTCCGCCGCCGCGATCTTTCGTTACCTGCACGCCGCCGGATCGGCTTCAGTCATGCACGCCATGCCTTTTACGAGGTTCACGCTGTTTTACAGCAACTTGGCTTCGGGCCTGATTATGATTTCTTTGCCTGTTCTCGCGAACGGCGCTATTTTGCTCGCCATACAAAAACCGGTTGAATATGATGCCGACTATTCTTACCAGATCTCCGGACTCTATCCGCCTTCAACCCCGAATATCATGTCGACTCCGCATATCATGAACTGGGTCGGAATGTCTCTCGTCATCGTGCTGTTCGTCTACTCCCTGTGCGTGCTCGCCGGAATAATCACGGGAAATACCGTCATGCATATCATGACCGCGGGTTTTTTAAACTTTATACTTCCCGCGCTCTTCCTGCTCTTAACTCTATGGGGCGATATTTTTTTGTTCGGATTCCCGCCCGCGGTGCAAGTCGCCGGCATTTCTTCGCTCACGCCTCTGATTTATGTGCCGTTCAGCAATGGCTCCCCCGGTTGGCTCTTGATAACCATATACCTGATCGTATCCGCGCTTGTCTGTCTGTTTTCCGCCGCGCTCTACGCCATACGGCCCTTGGAGCGGGCGGGAGATATGCTGGTATTCCGTCCCGTGGAGACTGCCGTCAACTATCTGGTCACATTTTTCGGAATGTCCGTCACAGCGTATTATTTTTACGCGATGGACGGCGGGACGGAGGAAAGCAAGAGCCGTTTCTACATCGGCGCCGCAGCGGGAGCTTTGATATTTTTCATCCTCAGCCGTATGCTCGTCAAAAAAACTCTCCGTGTCTGGAACCGCAAAGCAGCCGCCGGGTTCGGCGTTTACGCAATTGCCGCGCTGCTCGTAATCGCGGGGTTCAGTCTGGATCTTTCAGGCTATGAACGCCGCGTTCCGAATCCTGACCGCGTAGAGGAGGTGGGTTTCAGCGTCGCGGGCATCGTCAGCATGTCGGAACCGTTCGCGGAATCCCATTCCGACGGGAACAATCTTCTCTTTAAAGATCCCGGAAACATAAGCGCTTTCATCGCCTTCCACAAGAGGGTCGTCGACAATATCTCAAGCTTTAAACACAAAGAACGGGATTACGCGGATCTGTCCGTAAATCTCAGTTACGGCGGATACTCATTCCCTCCGGATCGCGTCTGGAGCATAAACTACCCTTTTATCCGTGAAGATAAAAATCTGAAACAGATTTTCGAATCTCAGGAGTTCAAAAGCCTGAACAGCCTGATAAATCTGGAGACGGACGGTTTCAAAAGCGTTACGCTGCATGACTGGAACTATTCGGTAAGCCTGACGCCTTATCAGGCGCGAGAACTGTTTTCATGCGTGGACAGGGACAAGACTCTCGAGACGTGGGAACAATTCACAGATCTCACGTACCCGCTTGCGATCATTGAAACAGACTATGATGCGACGAAACAGGATGACGCCCGGCGCTCCGGCGTTTCCGCATATTTTACTACAGCGATACCGCTCTACTACGAAAACACGGTGAAATGGCTGCGCGAAAACGGGTATTACGAAATTTTCGTCAAAGAAGCCTCCGATGTTGTGAGCATGACCGCCTTGCATATCGTCAACGGCGCCGAGGCGGAAAGCGTTAACGTCACGGATCCGGCGAACATGCAGGCTGTTCTGCGCTACGGCGAAACGGCTCCGATCATCGCCGGGGATTATTGGAGCGTAGACGTGCGTTTCGGAAAAGAAAGCGCCTACGCCGGTTCGACGGCAAACGATAACCGCGACATTGAAATTGAAGCTGATTACAAAGAGTACGGCGGCGCAAATCCGGCGGCGTCCATCCAGCCCAATGTAATAATATATTGCCTAAATGAAAATAACCCCGCCCTCGAAGCCATCCTTGGAAAAGCCGGAAATGCAAAGCAATAAGGCAGGACAGAGCGGAAAATCCCGCTATTGACTCCGGATCCAGTTCTTTAAATGGATTTCTCCGCGATTTCCTTTCGCAGCCTGTCTATGAAATCCGCGGCGGACATCCCGCCAAGTTCGCCCTCTTTGCTTGAGCGCACGGGCAATATGCCGGATTCCGCTTCTTTTCCGCCTATTACGACGATATAGGAATCCCTCGCGTTTCGCGCTTCCCTGATCTTATAACCTATCTTCTCGTTTCTGACATCGAACTCGGCGCGAAGTCCTGCCGCTCGGAATTTTTCCGCCAGTTCCAGCGCGTAACCTGAAAATTTTTCCGTGACTGTCAGGATCCTAACCTGAACGGGCGCAAGCCAAAGCGGAAATTTCCCCGCGAAGTGTTCCGTCAAAATGCCGATAAAGCGTTCAACGCTTCCGAAAATAACCCGGTGGATCATGGCGGGCCTGTGTTTTTCCCCGTCGTTGCCGGTATACGTCAGGTCAAAACGCTGAGGCATCTGGAAATCAAGCTGTATGGTGCCACATTGCCAAGTTCTGCCCATGCTGTCCTCCAGATGAAAATCTATCTTCGGCCCATAAAACGCGCCGTCTCCCTTGTTAACGGCATAGTGCGCACCCTTCTTTTCCAAAGCGCCTTTGAGCGCGTCAATCGCATGCTCCCATTCCTCGTCCGCTCCCATGTGGATTTCGGGTCTCGTGGAAAGCTCCACGCGGTATTTGAAACCGAAAATTTTATACACATAATCAATGAAATCAATCACGCCGATAACCTCATCCTGAATTTGCTCCGGCAGCATGAAAATGTGCGCATCGTCCTGAGTAAATGTCCTTACCCGCATCAGCCCGTGGAGTACCCCGGAAAGTTCGTGCCGATGCACCTGTCCCATCTCCGCCACGCGGATGGGAAAATCTCTGTAGCTGTACATCTTTCGCTTATAAGCAAGCATGGCTCCAGGGCAGTTCATGGGCTTCACCGCGTAGTTGTTATCGTCAATTTTCGTAAAATACATATTATCACGGTAATGTTCCCAATGCCCGGACGTATGCCAAAGTTCCTCTCTTAAAATGAGCGGGGTTTTTATTTCACGATAACCGCGCTTCGCGTGTTCTTCACGCCAAAACCGCTCCAATTCGTTGCGGAGGATCATGCCGTTAGGCATAAAAAACGGGAAGCCGGGCCCCTCGTCGTAGACTGCGAATAAATCCATTTCTGCGCCGATTTTTCGATGATCGCGCTTTTTCGCCTCTTCAAGCTTCGCCAGATACTCGTCAAGCGCGCTTTGTTCCGGGAAGGAAACGCCGTAAATGCGCTGCAACATCTTGTTTTTCTCGCTGCCCCGCCAATACGCCCCCGCCACGCTGGTGAGCCGCACGGCCTTCACCGGCACGGTGGACTCCAAGTGCGGTCCCGCGCAGAGATCTGTAAAATCGCCCTGCCGGTAAAAATAAATCACCGCGTCATCTGCCAGATCGGCGATCAATTCGGCCTTGTAAGGTTCGCCTTTTTCCTCCGCGAAACGAGCAGCCTCTTCGCGCGGCAATTCAAACCGTTCAATCGGATAAGCGGACTTGACTATTTTTTCCATTTCTTTTTCCAAGCTGCGCAGATCTTCATCTGTGAATTTATGTTCCAGATCGAAATCGTAATAAAAGCCGTTTTCTATCGCCGGGCCTATGGCCAGTTTCGCTTCCGGAAACAGCCGTTTCACTGCCTGGGCAAGTATATGCGCGCTGGTGTGACGGAAAGTTTTCCGCACCTGTTCATCCTCAAAATTCAATCTTTCATTTGCCATCGCGCTTCTCCTCGCCATATTCCCAAGCCTTTAAACTATATACGTTTTTTATATATTATATACGTACCGTCCGGCTCCCGCAACTTTTTCAGTGGAGCAAATAGCTACTATTCAAAGGCAGGCGTCGGTAATATCATATCGGAAACTCATAAAACGCCTGCCGTTCAATATGTTTCACGGAGATAAAAGGCAGGCGAAAAAATTCCTCTGTCTCGGCGGAGAGGCGTATCCAAACGGAAGGATGTCCGTCTCGTACGCCGTTTACGCTGTCTTCCCGCAAATATCCCGTAAAGTCGTCAAAAAATTTGACTTCGCAGGAAATGTCTCCCTCTACGGTGAAAGGCGCCTGTTTTCCATCCGCGGCAAGCAGATACGCGATATACTTTTCTCCTTCCGCCTGATTGAACACCACATCACCGTCCGCATAGGCCCGCGCGTCGAAATACAGCGCGACGCCGGAGGCGCATTCTTCCGCCAGTTCTTTCAGATAAGTCTGTGCGCTGAGATATCCGCCCATGCCGGACTGATACAGGAGAAATCCCATATTGACCGCGAACAAGGCTAAAAACGTGATTAAAACTTTCATTTCCCCCCTTTTTTCCTTCTGCCGATATCCTTTCACTCCGGCAATTTTTCGCTGGCGGTATGTCCTTCCACTACGTACCAGCCTTTGTTCTCCGCATCCGATATCCCCATGAAGCGGTTCCCCGCCATGATTTTTTCTATGGGCGCTTTCACTTTATATGAGATCAATTCCCTTGCGTCCATCTCGTTTTTCCTGTAATGCACCCTCTCGTCCGCCTCAATGATAACCTCGCTCGCGTCAATACCGAAACATGACGCGATTTCTCCGGCCAGTTCACTCTTGATGGCCTGTGAAAAACGCCCCTCCTGTTTCGCCTGTTCCTTGGCGCTGTATACCAGTTCCTGCAGTTGGGAGATTCTGTTTTGATTCTGCTGTTCCAGCGAAAACTGCATGACGAACACGACGATCAGCGGAAAGACCGCCGCCAATACGATAAACTGTTTCATTTTCACTTCTCCTTTGCCGGGATTCACCTGCTCTGTTCGCTTTGCCGCCTGTTTCAGCCGCATCCCGGCGGGCGGAAATCAAAACCGGAGAGTTCGGGCATGGCGCCTGCCAACCGTTTGCTTCACAAACGGTTGACAGGCGCGCAACGCGGCGCAGGTTCCACTGATACTGAGCATATCAACGGGTTCTGCCAACAAAGCGTGGCGGAAAAAGACCGTCGCGACTTCTAATGTTTAGTTGACGGCCCAATAATTGCCGGAATAATATCTGTATCTGTCACAGCGTATTTGTCCGCATCTCAACCTCACTTGCCCATACGCCCTTCGCGAGTGAAAGTATCGAATCGCCGGGGCCCGCGATCAGGCTGTAGATAAAGACACCCAACAAAATCATGCTGCACAGGACCAAAAACTGCTTCATACCGCTCTCCGTCCGGCCACCGTAAAACGCCTCACATTTCGCGGAACCTTACTCATATACATCCAGCTGGTCTTCCATTTTTCCTACGGTACTGTCGGTAAGCATCTGAGTCGTGTCCTTAAACTGGAGAATCATGACTGAGATCGCAATCCCCAAAATAACGGTTGTCAATAAAATTATCGTCTGTTTCATCTCTTTTTCCTCCTTTTTTTTATATGTTTATTTATATTTATTTACATAAAAATTCCCTGAAGCATTTCTTTCTGCTGCATAAAATAGGCTACATACACAAAATTCAGGAATATCGACAATACGTTGATTACCACCGGCAGATAAATTAAATCGCTTATCACCTCGTCCCGTCTCTTTTGCGAGGTGGTGCGCGTCTCTTTGATGGCTTTCTGATACGAAAGCAGCGCGGCGTTAAGCTCCGCCGGATTTATTTCATCCCATTGAAGTATGATCCTTATAAAATCCTTGCCGACGTCGCCACGCACTTCACTCTCAAAAAACTCCTCCTCTTCTTTCTTTTTATTCAACCTGTGCAGGCTGAGCAGCCGCACGTATACCGGCCGCATCAAACCTTCGTTTTCGGCAAGTTTTTGAAGTACCAGGTCCGCGCTCATTTTTTCGCCCATATCTACGGCGATGATGTTTCGAAGAAACCCGATCGCTTCATACACTTCCTTTTCTTTCTTCTCTTTCGCCAGTCTTTCCCGGAAAGCGGCCCTGTATTTATCCGCCTTCTTTTCCGCCAGACTTATTCTCCGCCTTCCGCCTTCGATCACATTCAATCGTTTCCATTCAGGCAAGAGCAGCCATACGCCGGCCGCGGTTAAAATGATTAAAATTCCGTAAGCTAAATACGACCAATCCACAAAAATATCCCTCCTTTTCTTATCCTCACAAAATCCTTCCGCTTTGGTTACGCTCAAAAATCCAGCCGCTGATTCATGACCAGCTCGATCAGAACGATATTGAGCAGAAACATAAAGACGATGAATGTCAGCAGCACGAAGCCCTCCGGCGTTCCGACCTGATTTTTCACAAATTCACGCAACGGGATCCCAAGGAAGCGCACCGACAACAAAACCGATCCGGAGTATAAGAGCGGCGCGAGGAAGGCTGTTATCCTGACAGATTCGCCGTTTAGCCTCTTGCGTTCCTCCGCGATCACCCGCGCTTCTCTGAGCTGTATCAGAATATCTTCGATCCCCAGTGAAACATCCATGCCATATTCCACGCTGACGCGGATATTATGAGCCAGCATACGGCCCCAGTTCGTTTGCAACGCTTTAGAAAAACGTTCCGTCGCTTTTTGTATTTTCCCGCTGTCGCCCGTGCTTCTGATTTCCAACAGCATACGGAACAGCAAATTCCGGCATACCTTATAATCGTTTCCCGACGCCACTACCTTTTCTATAGTCTCGTACATATTGCAATTCTCAATTCTGTATTGGTTGAGCAGCGCCGCGACGAGCCGCTCGCCTTCCATACTGCCGCGCCTGCGAAGAGTTTCCAGCCGTACCCTAAGCAGCAGGTAAGGCATACCGCCCATCATAACGGCGATAAGGCACGCAAGCGGCGCCGGCAACGTCCGTATCCCGAAAACGAGAACTAAAAGCAGAAACAGCGCGTTAAAAAGCAGGAAGACGTCCGCCGAAATTTTTCGCCCCAACACCATCGACAGCAGGACTTCAACGTGGGCCTCAATCTTGCCGGTCTTTTTCTCTTTCCGGTTTCCGATATACAGCCGCCGTCTGGTTTTGAACCACAGCGCCAGACTTTTCAGCGAATTTTGCGCCGAAAGAAATATGCCGCCCGCCAGCAGCAGATACAAAAACGCCTGAACTAACACATTTATCACGCCGGCTTGCATATCACCCGCCTCCTTTTTCTTTCCCGCGCTCACGCATTTCGGATTTCGCATCACGATTTTACCGCATTCTTCGCCAGCCTTCGCAACTCTGCCTCAAAACGCCGGTAGGCTTCCGGATCCTCTTCTTCTCCCGCGCGGCGCTTATCTTCGCTTATGTGGAAATTCCACATCCAGTCGTCCCGCTCGTACCGGTAACGGCAGATTTCCCGCATGACGATCTTTCTCGTTTTTTCATCCAAGCCCAGCTCATAGACACCTTTCAGCCGTTTCTGATTCTTCTGCCTGAGTTGGATGAAATGAAACACATAATCGAAACTTCCCGCCACTCTGACCGCCGTCTGCTCAAGTTCTCCGCCCATGCTCCTGATGATTTCCACAGCGATATCATAAGAAAAGGACAGGGGATCCCGCGTATGAAACGTGATCTTCATGCGCCGCGTACCCTTTCGGGCCATCCGCACGGCGGTATCCAAGGCTACGCCGTCGCGAGCCTCCGCCAGAATAAAATAATCTCCATCGCTTCGCAGAAGGTTTTTCGCGATATTTTTCAGTTTTTCATGATCCGCGATGAGCTGTACTATGGGCGCTTCGGGCATCAGCTTATGAAGCGGAATCTCCGGGTCCGTCTCCACCATTACCCCCTCAAGCCGCGCGTCTTCATAGCTTTGCCATGTCGAGAGAAATGTGGTCTTCGCGGAACGCACCGCGCCGCAAAACGCGACGTTATATCCGGTATCCACCATACTGTGAAAAAGCGGAATCGCCTCGGCCGGTATACTTCCGCGCGCGGCCTGTTCCTCAAAGCTGTATGTCGGAACTACATATCTTCGGAAGATGATGACGTCCTGATCGCTCTTGGTCATCCCGCCACGGAAAATCGTGACCCGCGTGCCGTCCAGCATATATATCTCGTGAAACTCCTTATCCAGCCGTTCCTGCGGAGTCAGCAGCAGAAAAGCCCGTACCAGTTGCTCTCTCCTTTCCTTCGCGATTTTCTGCGGCTTCAGGTTCATGGCGCCGTCTTCCATAAAGTATATTCTGTCGCCGATCACTTTTGCGGAACTGCTGTCCCGCATGGCCTCTCCAAACCATTCGGCGACGCCGGCGAGTCCCCAGTTCTCGTGATATATCGCGTCTTCAAGGCTCTGATACCAATGTGGACATATCACGCTGCCCGCCTTGTATTTTTTGATGAAGCCGGCGATTTTGCTTTTAAAATAACCTACTTCCTTTGCATAGCCTATGATGGCGTTTTTCTGAATTTCCAGAACCTGATTTACATCCTCTCTCCCTTTCTCCCATTCCAACATAAAATCAAGGGCGATCTGTTTGCAGATTTTTTCGAAATCCATTCCCGCGCCGCCGGAACCGGGCTGCCGCGCCAGATAACGGTCTAAATAAAATTTTTCCATAATTTCTTTCTCTTTCGTTCCTGTTCCGCGTACCCATAATGCTCCGCAATCGGCGCGGCCAATCGCGCGATATCCGCTCTAAATCCGTCTTCCGGATAATTCAGCAGCGTTTTTCTTTCGATTTCGGCTCGCCTGCCCGAGTAAACGAAACGGACCCTGCCGAATCGCTCACCTTCTTTTCCGCACCGTCTGGCAACATAATCCGCCGGATAAATATCCTTTTCGAAATAGCGGTTCAGCACGTAGACGTCAGGCACAATCCGCAGCCGTTCATATATCCGCTGTCTCTTTTCCCAACGCGCCAAAATGCTCTCCTGCTGTGTCATGACGAGAAACAGTTCCCCGCAGACCGATATGGCGCCGACGGCGAGGCCGTTGTCGATGTTGTTGCCGGCGTCCACGACGATGATATCAAAAAGCTTCGCTGCCGCCTCAAGAATATAAACGGCGTTTTCAGGCATATAACAGCGCTCGTATTCTTCGTTTACTGTACCGGCCAGAAGATACATCTTTCCCGCCCTGACGCAAAGCCTTTGCAATTCCGACGTGTTCAGCAGCCTGTTTTCCACTCTGTCTTTCATCGCATCGACGCTCTCCGTTTTCTCCCGAACGTAATCCATGCTCTCTCTGCCGTTCAGCGCGGCAAACAGCACTTTTTTATCGGTACAGCGATCCGCCAGCATCTCCGCCGCCGACTGCGCCACCATCGTCGTCCCCACTTTATGATCGACGCCGTGAAATACATATATCCCGTTCAATTCTCTCTCTCCATTTTCAATTCATACTGTTTCTTATTTAGATTCCGTTCCAAATTTTGGAACGGACGGCGGAAAACAGTATCATATTAAGCCGGCGGCGCCTTCCGCCAAAGTTTTAAAAGATTAAAATAACTTGTGGTCGGAAAGGCTTCAGGCGTCGTGAAGCACCAATATCAGCGAAGGCTGTTCTCTGTCCATCGCGAAATTCCGTATTTCGAAATATTCGTCTTGATTTGCGATAATTTCAACGTGACTGATCACAAGATCACTGTCGGTACGCTCCGCAGGGCTTATATCATGATGGATTATTTCTCCCGCTCGGGAAATATCCCTGACTTCCTCTTCACTGCCGCTTTTCACGAAGGCAAGTTTAAAATCTCCGAAGCGACGGCTCCCGTCCTCCGAAAAAACGCTTACTACATCTCCTCTGCGGAGGCTGCTGGACCGCATGGCGATCCAACTTTTTTCCAAAACATAAAAGCTTTCTCCGCTTTTCAGTTTTTCTTCTTCATTTTCAAAGTTCTTCGGAGAAAGTTGCTGATTTTTTTGAATCAACCTATCTATCTTCCGCCCCTGCGCCCGCGGCAGGCTTTCTGCCGTCAATGACCCCTCTATTACGCTTTCTTTCGGCAGCAGCATAGGCCGCAGCATTTCCGCGCTCAGGCGGCTTCCCGTTTCAATGTTTTCCTTCGCCACGAGCACTTCGTCCATGAGGATCATATTTCGTCCCAGCGCCTCCCAAAACACAAGTCCCGCCACAGCCGCCACGATCAGCAGCGCGCCTATACAAACTTTCCAGCGATCCAAATCCCCGCTCCTTCCAATTTATTTACTATAATACCATTTATTTACTATAATACCATTTATTTTAATTTTGTCAATAAGTTTTTCATCCGAAATTATAAAATTTTTCGAGGAGCCTCGTTATTCAAAACTATATTCCGCCTTGCATAGCGGCCGAGGAGCGATAAGCCTAATACAGTCTGTGCAGCTGCCAATAATCCTCTTTGCTGTCTACTATAACTTTCGCTTCACAGGTTTTGACGACGTCTCCGTCATAATAGGCGTTAAATACGAAGGTCAGTTCCGCGGGCGTCGTTCTCCCCCATTTATTGATCATGTCGCTCCACCACAGACTGCCTTCGTAGATCCGCTCGCCCTCGCCGTTCTTCGTTCCCGCGTCGGTCATGACGGTATTATACTGGGCGTAATCGCGAATTTCGCACGTCACTCTCTCGGGATCTCCCGCGACATCCGCCCGCAGCAAGAAGCGTTCGCCCGACCAGAACACGTTGACGCCTCTCTTTCGGGGCAGCGACAGTTTGACGTAATCCGCGTAGGGAATCTCCCTGTTTATCTCGTCACCGAACCGCTTTACATTATATAGTTTCCGATTTTCGTCCCATTGGTCCGTATGATGGACGAGACCTTCTATCTTTCCTTCTGAAACGACTGTAAACTCGTATTTCCCGATCCCCGCGCCGCTCTGATCGCTGACTGTGCATACCACGCTGTACACGCCGGTCTCCGCCGCCGGAGCTAAATCCGTGCTCACTACGGGATACAAGCCATCTTCATCCGCCTCCAGCCCGTTCGCGCAGTGGCTGTAAAACAGCTTGCCGTCAAGATATACTTCGGTTTGCAGCGTGAGACTGTCCTTCTCCTTGTCATCAACACCGATTATAATTTTGAACTGTTTTCTTTCCATTACGACGCCCGGGTCGGTTTTTATGTAATTCACCCACGGAGCTTCCCCGTCGGATTCGATATAGAAAGTCACGGATTCCGAATTGCTGAATTTGTTATATTTTCCATGGTCAACGCCATCGTCTCCGGCGCGGTCGGTATCGTCCATTCTCCAATGTTCCGCCACATATTTGCCGTCTATATAGAACCTGCTGATGCAGTCCGCAAGGGTCACGCCTCGCGCCGATACAAGCTTTCCCAGCGGGTCTTTGATAATATCAGCCTCCGGATGCGGGCCGTCGCTAAACGGAGTGTGCGCGTACCTCCAGAAAGACTGCTCTGCCGGATCGTTTTCGTAGTCGGAATAGAAGATGTTGTGAAGCACCGGCTCTCCTTTTTTATAAACCATGGCGCCGGCTTCTCTTTCCGCGGAGGCGGGACTTTCATCCACTATGCTTACCGCCGCGTTGTCCGCGTTCCAGGCGGAGAGTTCTCCTGCGCTTTCAAGGCTGTCTTCATGAACATATACCCGTTCGCCGCCGGAGATATAATAGACACGGAAATCGCGCAGCCGCCATTCCTCTGCACCGCTTGCCTTTAAGCTGAAAATTCCGGTATTCTGCCAGTTTTCATCTTCGAAATATATTTTATCATCATCCCCGTCAGCGAAGAAACTGCCTTCATTCGCGGGATCCGTCGCAGCGTCCGCGGACAAGCTTTCCGAACGGTAGCTTTTGACGCGGCCTATCCCCTTGACGCTTCCCTCGTACTTCGTCCAGCCATCCTCTGCGGCGCTCTTAAGCGGGATCGGAGTCAGCGCGTTTTCTTCGGGAGGAGTTTTGGAAATATAATTGAGCTCCAGGTTATTTATGATTATGTACGCGTTCGCCGGCAGTTCGCACAGATCTTGTACGCGAACGTAAATCGTATGTGTGCCCGGCCGCAAAACGACGTCATGCACATAATATCCGCCGCCCGGCGCCCGGACACCGCTCCATCTGCGCCCGTCAACAGCGATATACGAGTCAATCCCGTTGAAAGTGCACTTATAGTCGAAAGACAGCACCGCTTCTCTCCCTTCCGGTACGCTAAAACTAATGTCGCTGCTGTCGAAACGATCGGCGGAAGTCTTGCTCGACCCTGAATTTAAAGCAGCGCCTATATATTCGCCTGTCGCCGCTCTGTCCTCGGGATATGTGAATACGCTTTCCCTGCCGCCGCTGAAGTCGTCAAATTCCGCGCCGACGACATAGTATTTTTCCGCGCCCGCACTCTCTTCGCCTTTGACTGTATTCACGGAGAAGGATAAAAGCCCCTCCGGCGACGCTCCCGTAAATTTCGCCTCGTACTCATAATAGTAAGTTCTGTTTCGGTCGAACTGATAGCCGCGGCTGATTCCGCTCTCCATCGACGGGGACTTTGGCCTGACGATCACCAACTTATTCGAAATTTCGTCAGGTTTTGTTATTTTATTCACAATATCTTCTGTGAGATGTACGGTTTTTGTATCCGCTATTTTTACGAAAACACTGTCTCCGGCGAGCGGCGAGAGAGAGGCCGAAGCTTCCGCGTATTGGTTCTTATGATCCAGTAAAACGACGGCATTATAGTCCTTTCGTTCGGACTTCATATATCCTCTCATGTAACGGCAGAGAATATCGCCCGCGCTTTGATTCCACGCGGAGACCATGTATTTCGCCCTGTTTTCCACGCTCAGCTCCGCGTAGTTGTTGAACGTCAGACTCGCGGCGTACAGGGCGTCGGATTTTGCGCTGTATTCTGTAAAAGAACCGAAGCCGAACAACGAGCTGTGCTGTATGTCGACAGTTTTTGACGATAAGTCAAAAATGTATAGAGGCGCCATTATCGGATCCCAGAGCAAATCAGGATCATCGTCAAAATCCGCTCCGAGCTGCAGATAAACCTTGTTTCCTATCATCTTCGCGATAAGCGGTCTGCCGGGATCGCAAAGGGGCAGGCAATTTCTGCTTCCGCTGTAATTTTGCTTCGAAAGATCTGTATCGTCGTAAATTCCCTTCAGATATCCGTATGAATAATCCCTGTTATTGTCAAAAGTAATCATCGCGCCGGCGATGTACCGCACATTTTCTTTTTCATCGTAAACGGGGGTGGGCGACTGAACGCTTATGGTCTTGATCAGCGCGTCGCCGGCGTCATATATGTTGGTAGCAACCGCTTTGGCGTTGTAACCGCCTGTATACGGAGATTCCGCCGCCACGACGACGACTCCTCCCGAGTCGATCCCGATGCACCGGGATTGCGACCAGGCAGGATCATCGCTTGTCGGCAGCCGGCGCATGACGATTTTTTCCGACTCAGGGTCAAATATCCCCCTGTAGATCTCGCCGTCGCCTTTATTGGTAAAAAAATGTATTTTGCCGCCGATCATGCGCGAAGGACCTGAAACGGGCGTCGCGTAAACGCGTTCCGCTTCTCCCTTCTTCAGATCGGCTCTGTAAACACCGTTGTTTCTGAAATAGTACAGATTTTCGTTCACTATATAATTCTGCTTCCCTACCGGGAAATTCAGGACGCCGAGGCAGGCGCCGGCATACTTGTCGAAGACGCGCGTCTGAGTGTCGCTGTAGAAATACAGGTATTTATTCACGTCGTCGTGTCCAAATTCGCCGGATACGCCGCTGTTCATGGAATAAGCCCATTTTTCATTTCCGGTCCGCGCGTCATAGGCTGTCAGCCGGTAGGGAGCCTGCGGATAGTACGACGAATTCCCCCCTTTCCATTCCCCCGTCATCAGATAAAATGTGTCGTTATCCACGGTAAAGGAATTTTTTTCTAAAAAGGAATTTTTCCCATTGGCGCCGAAAGCTTTTTCGATGTCGAATATTCTGTTTACGCCGGGAGTTTCCGCCGGCAAGGGTTCCAGCTTTCTGAGAACGAGATTCGCGTCTATCCCCTTTTCGATGAACATCCTTTCCAGTTCGTTCTTTCGCGCCGTTATGTCGGCGTACTCCGCCTGCGAGGCAGCCAACAGCAATATCTCCGCCTTTTTCGCCTTGCGCGCTTCCAAACTGACCACAGGCGCGACATTACTTACTTCTGTCCGGTATACGCCCGATTCCGCCGTGTGGTAATCGCTCTCGTTTATGTATTCCGGCAGCGTCTCGTCTGTCCAGACGTCCTTTACACGGATTTTCACATCCACAGGGCCGACGCCTTCCTTTTCAAAGCTGATTTCCCGCCCCGCGCCAAAAGCGAGATCCGCGTAGCCGGAGATTTCTTCCGCATTTTTAAATATGCCCGCGGACGAAACATACCAGATCCGCTCCAGCTGATCGCCGGGATCAGCCTTGGAAAGATCTGCGACGGCGATCTCCGCCGTATTGCTTCCCGCTTTTCTGATAAACTCCGTCGCGAGCCCTATGTCCGGCTGAGGCGACCTGTCGGGCACGACAGTAAACTCGCGCTCGAACCGCGCGGTCTGCCCGCGCGAATCTTCCGCGTATATAGTGTATATAAAATCTTTTCTTTCATGATATTTCGTAAGAAAAGGCAACTCAATGTTTGTGAAATATTTATCAGACCCCTTCTCTTCGATCTTCCTGGTCTTTATATTCTCTGAATTGACAAGCTCGCTTCCTTTATATAATTTTACGCTTTCTCCGCTTTCTTTTTCTTTGATTTCTACCCATACTTCTCTCAGCGGATAATTGGGATTCGTGACGATCTGCCCGGCGACAGTCTGTTTTCGGTTTTCCATCGGGTTGCCCGAGAGATTGCCGAAAATCGCCGGGGTTTTCAATACCTCGACGGGCTTCGTGTCGCTGTCTTTTTTGCCGTCGATAGGGCTGGCAATGTTCAGAGTCACGCTGTAATTCCCCGTTTTGGGCCAAGTTATCTCCCTGTCATACACTTCCAGCGGTTCCATCATCGCGCCGGAGTCTGGCGAAGCCGCGTATTCGTTTCTCGCGTCGCCCGCGTTATACATCTCTACGCTGGGAACATATTCGCCGTTTACGTAATACCTGCTGTTATCGCTTGCTCGCACCGAATGCCCTTCGTAAACGACGTTCGGCACGGAAAGTTCGGCCTTGATCTCCGTTGAACGGTCGTCCCGGATAATTATTTTTTTCGTATCCATGCCGGTTGCGCCGTTCGTAGCTGTGACAGTCAGCTCATAGGTGATTTCACAGGCACTGTCTTCCGTCTGATCTATTTTACCGCCGGTATTCCGTTCGGCCTTACCGGGACCCGGCCATGTAACCAGCGTCTGCCATTCTCCGCCCTTCTTCTTTTTCAGTACGGCGTCTTTCACCGTGAGGCCGCTGATCACTGAAGCGTCCTTCACGGTATAGGCCTGATTGCGGACGCCGGTGGACGGCAGGTCGAGATACGCGGTAAGGGCGCCAAGGGTAGGCGTCTCAGCAGGCGGATAAATCTCTTTGGTCGTAATCACATCGTATTGGATTATCGCCGGGAAGAAATACATGTAGCCCTTCACATTTTTATTGAAGCTGCTTTTGCCCGGATTCATGGCGTCCAACGCGGCCTTGTTAGCGCTGGAGGCGCCGCCGAGAAGAGCTTCGACTTTTGAAAGATATCCGCTCGCTATCGCCGTCTTTACATCGTAGCCCCCGATCAGGCTTCCGCTGAAATGGATCGCTATATTCCCCGTAGACGGGTTATATGAATTCATTCCGTCCAGGAAAATCCCGGAGGCGGCGTTTAGCGTATAATTTCTGTCATAATCATATTTAGTTTGCGTTACACTGTTTTTGTTCCAGTGATATCTCTGACTGTCGTCAAAATTAAAATATCCCTGACTGCCCGACGAAGCCACGCTTGAATTATAGTTGTAAACTATTACGTTTTCATAGTTGTTCCCGACGAAAACAGTATTATAATAGCTGTAAACCGAACCCGGTTTGATTCCGTTCTGCCATACGCCCGAGGAATTGCACCAGGCGAATACGACGCCTGTGATAAGGTTGTAATGCGTTGTCCGGATCGTTACGGTTTCCGCGCTTGACGCGAGCGGCGGCGTTAACCCGGTTATCATGGCGGCCGTCAACGCTACGGTCAGCATTCGCCGGAAAATTTTGTGATATTTGCGGTACATAAAAAATCTCCCTTTCGGCAATCGTTATCACGGCAATAGAAAAGCAGACCTTAACTATTGCGCCACCGACTAAAAAATCCGCTTTATTTACGCTTTATCCAGCTCGCGATATTTTCTCCGCCTCGGACACCATCGCTTCGCGGCGGCGTTTTTCACCTTATCTTACTTGTTGGGATTCGGGATCAGAATCATGGTGTCATCCGAAACGGTTTCGAACCCGATAAAATCATAGTCCGGAAATCTGCCCGTATTCTCAGGCATTGTGACCGCTGTTCCGCCGGCTCCGCCGATAAACATCTCAGCAAGTTTTCTATCCTTAATAATATAGGGCTGTTCGATCTCTTTCGTGAATCCCATATCTAACATTTCACCGCCGATCAAATTGTGTACTATTTTCATTTCATAGGGATAATCTTCTACGATCTCATAGTATTTTATATGATCTAAATTTCTGTAATCTCCCAGCTCTGACTTTGAAAAATCCTCCAAGTTATCAACGACCTCCGATATCGGGCGTTTGGATTTGGAAGTATGGATCACGTTGCCAAAGCCTGTCCCCGCCGGACTTTGCTCCGTGAATCTTTCCGCTACGGTCTTTTCCGCTTTTCCTTCCGCCTCTGACGGCAATAACGGCAATATCCGCTTGCTTTCTTCGGCGAGCCTGTGAATCGCCGTCGCGGCTTCCGCGCGGGACAGAAAACCCTCGGGCCTGAATGTGCCGTCGGGATATCCCGTCAGCACGCCGGCGGCGCAAGCCTTGGTTATGTCGTATTCCAGCGGGGTTTTTTCGTCTATATCAACGATGCGCGCTTGGATTTCGTTATAGCGGTTAACGCGCGCATCTCCGAGAACGCGGCTGATGATCAGCGCCATATGCCCTCTTGGAATTTTCGCGGACAAAGCGGCGGGCGGGATGTCGTATTTCGTGAAATACGCGTTCTCGATCGCGCCGTCGTAATATTTCCGCGCCCAGTTCCCGGATTCGCTGTTGCCCGGATTCTCTTCGGCGCCGACGATCAGCGCCATTTTTATGAACTGGCCGTAGGTGACGGCTTCGTTCGGCGCGAAATTCCCGTTGGGAAAACCTTCTACGACACCTCTCCCGCTCATATCCGATATGGCTTCATAAGCCCAGTGCCCGGATTTAACATCAGGATACTGAGCGGCCGCGACATCCGCGGGCGCGGACAGGAACAGTGCCGCGACGAATAACATCGTCATGATTTTTTTCATCTTTTTCTTCCTGAGTATCAATTTATATCCCCCATATTTTCATAATATTCAATACTATCAGATCAATTTGCGACAAATTTTGCACATTTTAGTTACTATTATCAAAAGAAATGGTTTCGCCGGAGCAGAGGGGCGGACGCGGGAAAACCGCTCCGCTTCACGCGTTGGCGCTACGCGCTCTCCGTATTCAATTATCAAAGTACAAATCGGAAACAGCTCCCCGAAACATAAATCCCGCGCGCGTTCCGCGAAGCCGGGTGGATATCGTCCCGCCATAATAATATCCATTTTCTTCCAACTTGTCAACCATTTTTTTACATTATTTCATTTTAATTTAAATTAAGGTTATAATTTCCATATTTTGGACCCGTGCCGCCCCGGCGCGCAATGTTAGATCGGCGAAGCAACGATTTCCGGGCGCAATAAAACAGCGGACAGCTTGTCATAAGCCGTCCGCTTTCTTAATTTTCCGCTATGATCCGCCGCCGTCGCCCTCAAACTTTCCGGCCGCCTGCCATTGTACGGGCATACTTCGTCATTTCTTCAGAGGGAACGTTCAAACAGGGTGGATTTCCCCTCTCTTTAAATCATCGCGTCTACGGAATCCAGAACCCTGTCCATTAACTTCATGGCGCCGCGCAGTTCATCCTCGGCGATGATGAGAGGAGGAGCCACGATGATCATATTCTCGTGGGAATACGTTGCGAAGCCCTCAGCTTTCAGCATAGCGATGATTTTGGGCATAACGCCGCCGGCGTCGTTATTGAAAGGAACGATAGGTTCGCGAGTCGCCTTGTCCCTGACAAGCTCCACCATTGCCAAGAGTCCGATATGCCTCACCTGACCGACCGATCTGTGCTTCTTCTCGAAACCGTCCAGAATGTCCGCGAGGAGCTTCCCCTGTTTTTTCACGTTTTCTTCGATATTAAGGCGCTCGTATTCGTTCAGCGTGGCGATCGCGGCGGCGCAGCCGACGAGATGCGCGCTGTAAGTAAGCCCGCAAAACATCTTGTGGTCGTCGAAGAAATCTGCGATTGCTTTATTTACGATCACGCCGCCGAGAGGCACGTACCCGCAGGTCGAGCCTTTTGCGAAAGTGACTATATCCGGAACAACGTCAAACTGTCTGAACGCGAAACTGCTTCCCGTCCTGTAAAACCCGGCCATGACTTCATCACAGACCATCATGATGTCATATCTGGTACAGAGTTCCCGCACCCCTTTAAGATAGCCCTCAGGCGGGATCAGGACGCCGTTGGAACCGACTACCGTTTCCAGAAAAACAGCGGCTATCATCTGAGGATCTTCGTATTTGATCTGATTTTCCAGCAATTCCAAGTAAAATTCCGCAATATCCTCTTCCGAACCGAATTTGCAGGCTTTCGGCGCCCTGTACGCATAGGGGCCGTCGAAGTGGATGAATCCGGGGACGCCGGGTTCGGCCGAAAATCTCCTGGGTTCGCCGCATAGGGACGAAGCCCCTATGCTCGCGCCGTGATAGGATCTATACATGGAGAATATCTTCCATTTTTTTGTAAAAGCTTTCGCGATTTTGACGGCGTTCTCGTTAGACTCCGCGCCGGCGTTGGTGAAAAACACCTTGCCGCCCTCGAATCCCGAAAATTCCATCAGCTTCTTCGCAGCCTCCGAACGGACGTCCACCGCGTATCCGGGTCCCATAAACGCCATTTTATCCGCCTGATTTTTTATGGCTTCTATGATCGCTTTATTGCCGTGGCCCAGATTGGAATTGACGAGTTGGGAGGACATATCGCAATACCTGTTGCCCGCCTCGTCCCAGAAATAAACGCCCTCGGCCCTGACGACAGGCGTCGGGTTAAGTTTGCCCTGCGCGCTCCACGAGTGCAGATTGTATTTTTTGCTCATCTCACTGATCTTTGACATGAAATTAATCTCCTTCATTATATAAGCCGCTGTTCAAAGGGGGCTGCTCCCGCCCCGGCGGAACATGCCTCTGAATAGCTAAGCATTTGATTTTTTGCGCTGCCAATCAGCTTTCATCAGCTCCGCCCGAAAGCCGCGCGCACGGCGTCGCTGAACAAGTCTTTGTCCTCAGGCTGCCATGACGGTATGGGACGCGCGACGTAGGTGAAGTTGAGCAAGTCTTTCCATGTGGCGTTGTGAGAAATACTGTTGTGCCCCCAAGTCCCGCAGCCCAGCGTCATGGACATCGGAAAGCCGCAGTTCCATGAACCGGAATTGGAAAGGCTCTGGGGAAGATTCACGCATATCTTGCACACGGGGATGCGCCGGCCAAGCTCCGCGACCCTCTCGTCGTGAACTGTATGTACGCCGATGCTATGCCCCTTGCCCTGATATTCGAGGATTTTCAGGATCTGATCTATGCCGTCCTCAAAGTCCCTGCACTTTCTCAATTCCGCGATCGGGGAAAGTTTTTCGCCGGTGAGAGGGAAATCATTTCCAAATCCGGAATTTTCTTCCATAAGAATCATTTTGACGCCCGCGGGAATTTTGACGCCCGCGATTTCGGCGATCCTTTCGGCGGACTGAGCGACGATGTGCCGGTTGAGATCGTGGTTTTTCGGCGTTTCAGGCCAAATAGTCTTCACGAGCCTGTCCTTATCGGGGCTTCCCTCCCTGATCAGATATCCTCCGTGTTTTTCAACGGCTTTTACGAAATCGTCGTAAGCGTTTTCAAAAACTATAATGTTGTTCTCCGTGGAGCAGGACGTGGCGTTGTCAAATGCTTTGGAGCGGACGATCATGTCCGCGACGCTGTCCAGATCCGTGGTTCCGTCAACGAGGCAGACGACGTTGCCGGTGCCCACGCCGATAGCGGGATTTCCTGAGGAATACGCCTGCCTCACCATTGGAGTGCCGCCGGTGGCCAATATGAAATCGGCCTGTAACATGATCTGCTGAGAACATTCCACGGAAACGTATTCCGGATCGACAGCCTGAACAAGATCTTCGGGCGCGCCGAATTTTTTAAGAGTGCTCCTGATCAGATCGGTGATCGCCCAATTTGTGTTTTTCGCCTTGGGATGCGGCGCGAGTATGATAGCGTTCCTGGTTTTGAGAGCCATAAGAGATTTGACGACAGGGGTGGCTTCGCCGTTGGTCACAGGGATGATCGCGCCGACCACGCCCATGGGCTTCGCGTACACCTTGATGCCGCTCTCCTCGTCAACGCGGCACAGGCCGACGGATTTTTCTCCTTTCATCTGCGCGTAGCTTCCTTTTACTTTTCCGAACATCTTGATCTGCTTGTCCTGAGCGATGCCCATCCCTGACTCCTCGACGAGCATTTCGCTGAATTTCAGCGCCGTATCGGGAACAGTCAAGGCGTAAGCGACCGCCTCGGTAAGCTGATCCACTTTCTCCTGAGAGAAGCCCTCTGCGATCTTCTGGGCCCCGCGCCCTTTTTTCATCAGACCGGATACATATTCCACATAATTTAAAGCCATTTTACATTCCTCCTTCTCAAAAAATTCAGACTCAAC
>JAITPU010000057.1 GCA_031289235.1 Eubacteriales Family XIII. Incertae Sedis bacterium | reverse complement strand
CTTACAGACCGCTGTTGCCGCCGCGAAGTCAAAAATCCTCTCGCTCGCCATTCGCGGCAAGCTCGTACCGCAAGACCCCGCCGATGAACCCGCGAGCGTCTTACTCGAACGCATACGAGCGGAAAGGGAAACACTCATCAAACAGGGCAAAATCAAGCGCGGAAAGGGCGATTCAGCTATCGTCCGCGGTGATGATAACTCTTATTATGAGAAGTTGCCGCAGGGGTGGGTTTCAGCACGGCTTGGGGATGTTGCGGACATCGTTATGGGGCAGTCGCCGCCCGGCGATTCGGTTACAGGCAATCCGAACGGCGTTGAGTTTCACCAAGGCAAAATATTCTTTACTGACCGTAATTTAGCACATTCGAGGCAATACACCGCCGAGGCAAATAAAATTGCCGCCAAAGATTCCGTTATGCTTTGTGTTCGCGCTCCCGTTGGGGTCGTGAACATAACCAATCGCGAGATAGCTATCGGGCGCGGATTGTGTGCAATTACGCCGTGCGGCAAAATGTCTGTTGTGTTCATTTTCCATTGGCTGACGGCGTTTCAAGATAGTTTTATTGAGCAAGCCACAGGCACGACATTTGTGGCGATTACTACAGATGTGGTGCGCCAACAAATCGTGCCGATTCCACCGCTCGCGGAACAACAACGTATAGTAGCGTCAATCGAAACGGCTTTTGCTGAACTGGAAAACATCGCCGAGAACCTCAGCTAAAAATCTCAGCGATTTCGTTTAGACTAATCTCAGCATTGTTTACAGCCTTAATGATTCGCATTTGTTCGTTGTAATTTGGACACGGAATCATCAGGTTCAGCAAATCTTCTCGGCTTATTCCGGGTATAATGCCCTTTGCCGCTGATGTTATTTGTAAAATGAACGAAGTCATTACAATTCGCAAATATTCTATATTTAGACTACCATAACCGCGAACCGCCATTATTTGACGTGCGATATGAACATCGCCCTGCGTGTTTATAATCATGGCTCCAACAGTACCTTTGCACGTTATAAGCAAATCTCCGCTCTCGGCAATGACCTTGGGTGTATCTGTCCATCGATTGATAATAAGGTTATAATCTGTAAAATTACTTGCGCCTGTGATGTATGGAATCCCCCTCGGTTTGTCGAAATACTCAGAGGGCGTTAAGTCACGCCCCGACAACAGTTCCCAACACGCGGAGAGTCGATACCAAGTCCATCCCGGAGGTGCGTCAAAAGGCAACTTCTCATAATAAGAGCCACGTCCACATTTGCCCACACGATAAAATGATTAAGCGGTGATTATCGCCGCTAATTCTATTTTATCGTGGAGGTAACGCTATGAAAGAGCAATTCGAGGCACACCTGCGGAGGGGAAACCTTTCGGAGAACACAATCACGTCGTACTTGTGGACGGTCTATTACTACTTGACTCACTACGACGGGGTAAGCACGGAGAACCTATTGGCGTACAAGGGTTTCCTGTTGGAGCGGTACAAGCCGAAAACCGTAAACCTACGGATTCAGGCAATCAATAAGTACCTTGAGTTTTTTGACGAGGGAAAACTCAAACTCAAATTCATCAAGGTTCAGCAAAAGAATTTTTTGGAGAACGTCATCAGCAACGCCGATTACACGTTTCTAAAAAACAGCCTAAAAAAAGACGGAAATGCACAATGGTATTTCGTCGTCTGGTATCTGGCGGCAACCGGAGCGCGGGTCAGCGAACTGGTTCAGATAAAGGTTGAACACGTTGAAGCCGGATATTTCGACCTTTACGCCAAAGGCGGGAAACTACGGCGGTTGTATATCCCCAAGAAGCTGAAAACGGAAACGGTCGAGTGGTTGAAAGAAACGGGCATAGCTTCCTGTTATCTGTTTCTCAACCGTTTCGGCGAGCGTATCACGACGCGGGGAATATCACAGCAACTCAAAAACTACGCCGAAAAATACGGTATCAATCCCAAAGTCGTGTATCCGCACTCGTTCCGTCACCGATACGCTAAAAACTTCCTTGAAAAGTACAACGACATAGCCTTACTCGCCGACCTTATGGGTCACGAGAGCATTGAAACGACGCGGATATATCTGCGGAGGACCGCCAGCGAACAGCAGGCACTCGTTGACAAAATCGTAACGTGGTAAGCGAATGGAATACTATTTTGAGGAAAGAGGCTCTATATCCA
Source organism: Eubacteriales Family XIII. Incertae Sedis bacterium (assembly GCA_031289235.1). GTDB lineage: Bacteria > Bacillota > Clostridia > Peptostreptococcales > Anaerovoracaceae > JAITPU01. Next base: position 24,673 of record JAITPU010000057.1, on the reverse strand, counting down.
CTGGCAACAAACCCGCGTGGCGGGCGAAATAAATACGAGGGGTGCAGACAATGGCGACTAAGCAAGATGACTTCAAGTATGAAGTCATCAATGAACTCGGCGTTATCACTGAAAGAAGCAACGGGTGGTGCAAAGAGTTTAACCGCGTAAGCTGGAGCGGCGGCGAGTCTAAATATGATGTTCGTGACTGGGGAGTGACCGACGGAAGATGGGCAAAGGCGTAACTCTCACAGAAAGCGAAATGCGGTAACTATACGAATTGCTTGGGGCCGCGCAATATCCGGTAAGGGCACGGCGCCGTCACCGGAACAGTGAGAAAACGTCTGCGGTTGCGCGGTGACGGCGTAGTCGCCTAGTAGATTGCCGACCGTTTCCGTCCTTGACAAAACGGTCCAGACTCTTTTTTGCTCTGTCTGCAAAGACGACGCGCGGAACCCTGCGCGTTCAGCCCTATCGACAGCCGCCTTTAAACAATATTGACGTAAATCAGCTTATTCTCGTAGATCATCACCTTGTCGCCGGCGTCGCCGGACTGGTACACCGCGTTCCCCTGGCGGTCGAAGATCATCCTGTAATAGCCCTGCCCCGGCAAAAATCCGCACCAGAGATAGTCGTCCCTGATGTCTATGGCCGAGACTACGGCCCCGGGATTCAGCGCTTTGCCGTCGGAGAGACGGGTCAGCTCGCCTGATTCCATTTCCCAGTAATAGATATCTTTTCCAAATATGGCAAAGGTGTTGATCGGCTTTTCTGTCAGCGTTTTCACGTTCCGTCCGGAGAGATCCGCCTGCCGCAGAAGATGATCCGCCCCGAGGAACAACAGCCTGGAGTCATCAATGAAGAAGGGTATCGCGGCGATGGTGAACAGAGGATCTTCCAGGACTTTTTCGCTCTTGCCGGTCTTGGCGTCCGTCCTGTATATACAATAGCCGTCCGCGGAATACATGGAGGCCGCGGAGATCGCCGCGGTATAGACGAACCCGCCGTTCCATGCGGCGCCTCTTGAATGGTGCAGCTCGGGATCCCCGATCGTCCTGAAATCCGCGTCGTCCTTCTCCTGGATCTCAAGATTATCTGAGACAGGAATCCCGTATCCTGAAACGCGGATCATCGCGTCCCCGAAGTCTGTCACGTAAGGCACGGTCTCCTGCGCCGCTCCGCCGGAATTCAGCAGGAACTGGTGATCGCTCCCCATCGTGGCGCCGCCCGTATGGTAGTTCAGCCAGACGCGGCCGTTCTTCGCCTGAAGGCCGGCCATCGGATAGCCGTCGCTGCCATATCCGGAATCCGCGGGGAGCTGATAGACCTGCTTCGCCTTTGTGGGATCGGAAAGCGGCGCGCAGTAGATCTTCCCGTCTTTACCTTCATAGTATACATAGTCCCCCGCGACAGCGCAGGCGCCGGGATAGTCCCCGTGCATCACGAGCGGGAGATTGATGGTCATTGAATCCATGCGTTCACTCCGGCCGTTTTCGGCGGCGCTGCCGATGACCAAGCCGCCCGAAGCGCTGAAATCATAGCTCCAGCCAAACTCGTCCACGGCGAAGCGCCAAGTCAGCGGGAAGTAGGTCACGTCGCGGAAGGTCAGCAATGGATACTGCTCCGCGCCGTTGTTGACGGCCTTACCGTTGACCGTGACCGCAAAGGATGGGACGGACGCGGTGTAGAGGCCCCTGTTTTTGGACGCTGCCAGATCGTCGTAATAGCCCCCCGCGACGCCGGTTCTGGAAATACGCAGACCCGTTTTGCTGTCCCAGTCCGTTTCCAGACCCAAAAACCTGCAATCGTACCATGTCATCGGGACATAAGTGATGTCTTTGTATACGATGAGGGGATACTTTCTCGTCTGATTGTCGATGACCTTCCCGTTCAGAGTAACGGTGAAAGCCGGAAGCGCCGTCTGCGCCGCGGCCCCGTAGCTGACGCCGGAGAAACCGGAAAAAATGATCGACACCGCCAACACGCAACAAAAAATTAAACGAAACGCTTTTCCCTGAATGATTAAATACATGGTTTTCATGCCTCCTGTTATCACTCCGGCAATCGGACACAACGAGCCGCGCCGGTTTTTTTTCTCACGCCGCGCCGGAAAATTATATTATGTCAACCAATGTTTGACGCGGGCCGAACGTTTTTCAACATCCGAAAAAGGGCTTGTTCTTTGGTCTTTTTCACCTTTTCCACACGCGAAAAATAATTGTATACGATTTTATCCAAGGATGCCTGTGGATTACTTTTTTTCTGTTTTTCTTTTATTTTTCAATATTTTCACACATCGCACCGATTGTCAATACTTAATTTATACACAGATTTTCCGCTTATTATTTCAACTTCTTTTTTTGGGATTAAAGGTATTTATTGCCATCGCGCGGCGTCGCCGCCGCGGCGAGAATTTTTTCAGACAAGCTTACGGCGCACCATCTCCGTGAGCACGAACGACGCCACCTCCTCGGCGTAGCTGTGCGGACCGAAACCCGCGTCATATCCCAGTTCCTGGGCAAGCTCGTATGAAATTCTCGGTCCGCCGCAGCACAGCACGACGCGGCTGCGTATGCCTTCCGCCTCAATGATTTCCACAAGATTAGTCATATTGCTTATATGAACATCCTTCTGAGTGACAATCTGAGAAACCAATATCGCGTCGGCGCCCGTCTCTATGGCCTTCGCCACGAGAGCTTCGTTGGATACCTGCGACCCCATGTTTATGGCTTCTATGCCTTTGTAGCGTTCCAGCCCGTAGTGCCCGTGAAAACCTTTCATATTCATGATGGCGTCTATGCCCACTGTGTGAGCGTCCGTTCCGGTGGTGGCGCCCACGACGACGACATCGCGCCGGATATTATTTTCAATGTATTTCTGGCATTCCTCACGGCTCATGACTTCCACGTCAGCCTTTGCCACCTTTATGGCTGTAAAGTCCACTGTATGCCGGCACTTTCCATACATTGCAAAAAATGTAAATCCCTGTCCCAAATCCTTGGAAAATACCACGCTTACTTCGTCCAGCCCCATCTTCCTTCCTAAAATTTTCGCCGCTTCGTCCGCTTCCGGACCATAGGGTACGGGCAGGGTAAAAGTCAGCTCCATCATGCCGTCGTTCATAGTGTCCCCGTAGGGTTTGATGTTTTTCAGATCGACCTTTGCGACCGCTATACCGTTTGCTCCCATTACAGCTCACCTCCCCGCATCATAAGAGGAATAAATGGATTGAAGTAATCATCGTCTACGACCACGACTCCTTCCAAGCCCTTTCCGCCGTCCCGCGCCCGCTTCACGCCGCCGAACTTGCCCTGTTCGATAGTGGAGAACAACCCCTCCTTTTCTATTTCCATCAGCATCTTGTTGGCTTCCGCGAGAACCTGCCGCGCCCGTTTTTGGATTATCCCGTCTTTTTTGAACTCGATTTCGTCGCCGATATGGCGCGCGTTGTTGAAAATATAGGACGCGTTTTCTATCGAAAGGAAGCGGTCCTGCAAATGCGGCGTGTGGATGGCTTCGGTCATCATGCCCAAAAGTTGAAGCGACTGTCCCGACCATACCGCGATCATGTTGAACAGAGCGTTCTGAATGTGCCCCTTGAAAATGTTCCCCGTCATGAATTTCGTAGGCGGCATATATTTCAGCGAGGCCTCGGGAAAGATTTCTCTCGCCATCACAGCCTGCGCCAGCTCGTAGAGAAAACCGTCTTCAATATCCGGATCCATCTCGAAGGCGTGGCCCAGTCCCATCTGTTTTTCGGGAATCTTCGCCAGCACGGCGAACTGTTCGTTGATCAGCTGGGAAGCGAGGACCGTGTGAGCCTCTTCAAAGGCGTCCGCCGTGGTCAGGTAGTTGTCCTCGCCGGAATTGAAAGTGATGCCGCTGTAGCCTATGATCACGCGTGAGAAAAATTGATCTATCAACGTGCGCTGCATGTTTATGTCGCGGAACAGAATGCCGTAAAGCGCGTCGTTGAGCATGACGTCTAAGCGTTCTGTCGCGCCCATCGCCGCGATTTCAGGCATACACATGCCTGACGAGTAGTTGCACAGGCGGATATACCTTCCGACCTCATTGCCCACTTCGTCAAGGGCCTCCCGCATGATCCTGAAGTTTTCCTGCGTGGCGTAAGTGCCGCCAAAGCCTTCCGTCGTCGCGCCGTAAGGGACATAATCAAGCAGGCTCTGGGCCGTGGTCCGGATCACGGCGATGATATCTGCGCCCTGGCGCGCGGCCGCCTGCGCCTGAACGACATCCTCGTATATATTCCCTGTCGCGACGATAACATAAAGGTAAGGCTGTCTGCCCTCGCCTATCTCCGCTATCGTCCTTTCCCTGTATTCGCGCTGTTTTTTAATGGCCGCAAGCGTCTCCCTCACTGCCGGCGCGATTTTCTCCTTAGCCGCCTCCGGGCCGGCCGCGGGAAGTTTCGTGATATCCAGTTCTCCCGCCGCCACTTTCACGGCGATTTCCGGCGGCCTGAGCCCCGTGGCGATCATCGCGTTTCCTATCCAGTAGGCGCAGCCCATAGACAGGACCCCCGCCTCTCTGATCTGATCTACCAGAACGTTGGGCAGCGGCCAGTCCGCTCCATCAACGCCGTCAACGCCTAACATTCGCGCCACCGTTCGTTCTGTGCTGACCGTCGTGCGCCTGTCGATGAATTCCTGCACACTTTCCGCTATCCGCGCGGCGCAGCCCCGCGCGCTGTCGATTACGCCCCGGTCCAAATTCAATTTTCCGGTCTTTCCGTTCATAATTTTATTCCCCCTTCCCGTCTGTATTTTCCGCATCCGGCACTTTGCTGAGACTTCATTGCTTTAAAATTTTTTCAGCTCCCTCTATGATATCTTTCTCTAATCCTAAAATCCGCGCTATATTCAGCGCATCCCTCGGGCTTTCACCGCATCCCTCCGCAGGTTCCAGCCGGTAATCCATATATTTCGCGACGACATCGGCCCGCAGGCCGTCCCCGGCGCTTTCCAACTCCTCTGCAAGCTGCACGAAGTCCGCGCCCGCGAGGCCCCGCACCCGAAGATTCACCACTCTTTCCCCTTCCGCCGCATTGTCGAAATGCGTGGTCAGAACAGCGATGTACGGCCTCTTCGCCAGATAACGCACGAGGCTCTTCGTCAGCGCGTAGCCTTCCGCGGGGTTTGTGGACCCCGCGATTTCGTCGATGAGTATCAGCGCCCTTTCGCCGCTGTTTCGCAGGATATTCCGAAGCCCCTCTATCTCGCCGCCGAAGCTGGACAACCCCTTCCGCATGTCCTGACTGTCCCCTATTAGCAGGTGAACGGAAGACGATAAACCGAGTTCGGCGGTCACACACGGCGCGAAGAATCCATGCTGCGCGAGCAGCGCCGTCAAGCCCGCCAGTTTTATAGCTACTGTCTTTCCGCCCATATTCGCGCCGGTGACGCAGGTCACGCCGCCGGCGAGCCGGAGATCTATCGGGCGATACGCCTTTCCACTGCCGCGCAGCACTTTCTCCAGCGGAAGATAGCGGCCCCCTTTGATCCGCATCACATGTCCGCGCAGGATTTTCGGCCTCGTGCAGCCGTTTTCCGCCGCGTAACCCGCCTTCGCGAGTGTGAAATCCAGTTCTCCGATCCGCCGCATATTCCTCGCGAACACGGCGGATTCTTCACGGATTTTCTCCGTGAGCGCCTTCTGCACGGCCGTTTCCTCAGCTTCTATCAGTTCCTGAAGATCCTCCGCCTCGCGCTGCAATCCGGCGGTTTCATCGTTCCCGCGCAGAGTAAAAGTAACAGACGTATAATCCTCGTAAGACACATGCAGCTCCCTCGTCCGTTCCGCCCTGTCCAAGCCTTCTTTATCCGTACGCGCCACTGTGTGTTCGAGCTTCTGCGTGAGGGATATGCCGCAGCGTTCTTTCAAGCGATCTTTTTCCAATTTTTGTAATTTTTGCAGCGCCAGCCGCAGTGACTTTTTCTTTCGGCGCAGCGCGGCCAATTTCTCCGAAAAGCTGTCATATATATAGAAAGCCGCCAGACGCCAGCCCTCCGGGTCCAAGAGGTCTAAAAGAGTTCCCATGCTCTCGGGAACAAAGGCCTCCGGCAGCGCGCTTCCCGCGCCGCGGCAGATACCGGCCAGTTTTTCAAGCTGAATCAGGAAATTTTTGACCTCAAAAAGTTCTGCGACAGAAAGGATCTCCGGCCCGTCCTCCGCAACTACGGCGCTTATATCCTTCATCTCCCGAAACAGCGCGGCGATGGCTCCCGTTTCGCGCCCGCGGCCTCGAAGCGCGGACATGAGCGCTTCGACCCTGTCTAATTCTTTTTCCAGCGCCGCTTCCGCTCCCGGCAAGAACGGACGGTTCGCCGCCGCCCGCGCCCTGCCGAACGGCGTCCGGAGCGTCAGGCTGTTCATCACGAAAGAAAATCCCAGTTCGGCTTTTGTTCTCTCGTCCGCAATTCCCATAGCACCAATCTTTCCCGAATTTTCCCCGAGCCTCTTACAGCTTTCGCTCCGCTTAGCCGGCGTAACGGACATCCAACACCGGTATTCCGCCCGCCGCTTCCCGCATGGCGGACAGCAGCGCCGCACGGTCGAAAGAATAGCCCTCCGGCGCGCGGGGATTCACAGTCAGAGCCGCGATCTCAACGTTTTTAAGAACGCGGACGCGAAGGCCCTTTTTCCGCAGCAGCCGCCACGAAGCGCTGTCGATGAATATCTTTGTGGGATTTTTAACAATAAAAGCTATCTGTTTCAGTTTCGACGGGCTGACGCCCGCGACGACGCCCTCAGTCAGCGCCCCCGGCAGATATACGTACTTCGTCTCGTTCCCTATCGCTTCGTTCAACACGCCGCCCGCCGCGAGGCCGGTCGTCACGTCCGGAAAACGCGCTCCTTTTTTTTCAAAGACCGTAAGCCGTCCGCTGTTCCCATTCTCCGCGATGATTCGGCGCGCCGCCTGATCTGAAAATTCCGGCAGCCGGTAGAGTCCGGCCACGTGCATCGTCTCTTCCACAACTTTCGCGACGCTGCGCGACAGCGCCGCGCCCGTGGCCAGTATAACGGCGTCCGAAGCCTCAGGCGCGGCTATCGCGCGGCGGTCGACCGCGCCGTCCACAAGAACCATATCCGCGCCCCGATCGAGCATTTCCCGGCATATTCCGCGCTGATCCGCGGTGGCGACAGGTCCGGCCGTCTGCACATACCCCGCTTCGGCCACGCGGCACAGCAGGATTTCGCCCAGCGCGCCGCTGTATTCGGTTACGCGCAGGATTTCAAGGCCGGCTTCGGACATGTCGTAAAGGCCGGAAGGCGTCGTAACCATCGTATCTTCCCACAGATAGATCCCCGGCTTGTCTGTTCCCGTGACGATGTCCTTGCGTTCCCCGTCTCGGCCGGTGGACGTAATTCCAAGCGCGATCCCCTCATCCGCCGCTTCCTCTATGAGATAGTTCAGCACAGTCGTTTTGCCGGCGTTTTTCGCCATGCCGACCACTGAGACAACCCGATATTTTTTTGACAATTCCCGCAGCAGTTTCATAAGCTTTTTCCGTATTCCGCGCGATTCGATTTGAGTTTCTCCGCGCCCGCCCGGTCCCTGACGTTTTATGGTAAGGTTTTTAACGCGAATCCGTATTATCTTCTGTTTCTTATGTGACGCGGCAGGTCCTGCGGTTCCAGAGCCATCCGCCCGCCCGCCGCGAGGCACGCTACACCCTCGAAGCCGCAAGGCTTTTCGCCGCTGCAGCGTTCGCACGCGCAGGGCAGTTTTTCCGCGTGTTCCGGTTCGGTATACGTGGTTATCACGCCTTCGTAATTTCTCAGTATAACCCGTTCCGGCGTCTGAGATATGAGATACTGGGGCATGACAGGTATCTTGCCGCCGCCCCCCGGCGCGTCCACCACGAATGTAGGCACCGCATAGCCGGAGGTATGACCCCTCAGGCACTCTATGATCTCGATCCCTTTTGAGACTTTTGTGCGGAAATGCTCAATGCCGAGGGACAGATCACATTGGTAGATATAATAGGGCCTGATCCTGTTTTTCACCAGCAAATGCACCAGATCGCGCATGATGTGCGGGCAGTCGTTGACGCCGCGCAGCAGCACCGACTGGTTTCCCAGAGGGATCCCCGCATCCGCCAGTTTCTTCACGGCCGCGACGGCCTCTTCCGTCATCTCTTTCGGATGGTTGAAATGCGTGTTAAGCCATATCGGATGATATTTTTTCAGCATATTTACCAGATTGTCCGTGATCCGCATGGGCATGACTACCGGCGTCCTGGAACCGAGACGCACTATCTCTACGTGAGGGATCTTCCGCAGCTCGCTGATGATGTGCTCCAGAACATCGTCAGATACGCACAGGCAATCGCCGCCGGACAGCAGCACGTCCCTGACCTCAGGCGTTTTCCTTATGTAATCAACGCATTTTTGAATATCGTCCATGCTGCGGGCCCCGTCCTTTTCCCCGGCCAGCCTTCTTCTCGTGCAATGTCTGCAATACATGGAACACTGATCCGTGATGAGGAACAGTACTCTGTCGGGATATCGGTGAGTCAGCCCGGGAGCGGGGGAATCCTCGTCCTCATTAAGAGGATCCAGCATATCCGCCTTCCCCCGGAAGGTTTCTTCGACTACCGGCACCGCCTGCATCCTCACGGGGCAGCGGGGATCGGCCGGATCCATCAGCGACGCGTAATACGGCGTGATCCCGACGCGGAACCCGTCCATCACCTTTCTGATATCGTCCTCTTCCCGCGCGCTCAAAGTCACGATCTGCCTGATTTGTTCCACCGTGCTCAGGCGGTTCTTCACCTGCCATTTCCAGTCGTTCCATTCCTCATCCGTAACGCCATTCCAAAATGGAATATTTTTCCAATTTCTTGTCTTATCGTTCATAGCTGTCCCTCCCGGACTTCGCCGTATTCCGAAAATCGCCCGCTCCCGCCGAATTTTTGGTTATTCTGTCCGTTTCGCGCTAAATACTCCATGCCGCGGTCACGCGTACATCTTCTCGAACAATTCCCGCAGCGGCCGGCAGTCCCTGAGCGCCTGAAGCGCGATTTCGGCGTGGTTCTTGCAGTAGCCGTTTCCTATCACTATATTCACATCCTTGCCCACGCCCTCCGCGCCGAGAGCGGCTTTCGTGAAACTGGTCGCCATAGAGAAAAAATACACCGTTCCGCGATCTTTGCAGGCGAGAATCGAACCCATTTCCGTGTTTTCGATATTCACGCAGTTGATGACTATGTCGGCCAGTTCGCCGTTTGTCAGTTCCGCGATCTTATCATAAACGCCTACGGCGTCCGTCGCGTCAAACACGACGCATTCGTCCGCGAGTCCCAACTTTTCCGCGCGGCCGGCGGATTTTTCGCTCCCGCCTATGCAGATCACTTTTCCAGCAACGCCCGCGCGTTTTTTAGCCTCATAGAGGCAGAGCAGGCCGGACTTCCCGCCGCCGCCGATCACCACGACCGTGTCGCCCGACTGCACTAACCGCGCTGTCTGCGCCGGGGCGCCCGCCACGTCCAGCACGGAGAGGGCAAGTGTTTCCGGCATGTCTTCGGGCAGAACCGCGTAAATCCCGCTCTGAAAAAGGATGGCCTGTCCTTTGATATCGATCTGGTCGATCTTCGGCCGCACTTCCAGTATCTCATCGATGACCAAAGGCGTCAGCGAAAGGGAAACCAATGTCGCGAGCTTATCTCCGACTTTCAGATTTCCTTTGTACGCCGGGCCGATCTCATTTACCGCGCCGATAAGCATACCTCCAGAACCGGTCACGGGATTTTTGAGTTTTCCGGCTCTCGCGACTATGCCCTTCATGATGTCCTTGATCTTCTCAATATTTCCGTTTGCCTGGCTCTCGATCTGAGTAAAGCTCGCCGAATCCACGTTCAGAGTTTTTACATCAATGAGGACTTCATTGTCATAAATCTCCATATTGTTGTCGACCACATCCGCGGGCTGCGGCAAAACTCCTTTCGGCGAAATAACTCTGTGCGTTCCGAATGGGCTTCCGTGTTCCATAAAAATTTCCTCCTCTCTTTACCTGCCGTCATATCCGTCTTGAATGTTGAACAGATTTTATTACTCCGGCAATTATTTTTCCGCCAACTGAACGTTGTCGGAGAAATCGACTTACGTAAATATATAACAGCAAGAATCGTGCCAACCTGAATTCCTCTTCGTTGCGGGGCGCGCGAACCATTTTCGATTCATAATAAAAAACTGCGAACCGTTTAAGGTTCGCAGCGGGTCGCCGAAGAAGCCGGTTTGGATTTACATCATTTACATCAAAGAGAAGTCTGTTCGCAGTGTGAATTTATTTTATTTTCTTCGCTCGCTCATTATTCCTCCGCCGCGCCGATTCCGTACTTATTCTTCTTCCGTATCAACTGGCTCTGGCTGACGCCTATAGCTCTGGCCGCCTTTCTGGAGGATCCGTACTTGCGGCAGGCTTCCTCAATCACCTTTTTCTCCAGATTTTCCACCATTTCGCTCAGCGACCTTTCTCCGTCGCCCTCGTCCTGCTCAGGCAGGGGCGCGGACGGCGCGAACATCCCCGTATGCAGCTCTTTCATCACGTCAATGAGAGTGATGCGTTCTCCCGCGGCGGTTATCATCAGCCGCTGGATCATATTTTCCAGTTCCCTTATGTTTCCCGGCCAATCCCTTTCCTTCAGATAATCCAGAGCGTCGTCGCTGATGGAGCGGTCTAATCCGAATTTTTTGCTGTAACGTTTTAAGAAATACTCCGCCAGCGCGGGAATCTCCGTCCTGCGCTCGGCGAGAGAAGGCACGCGGATGGGAAACACGTTCAATCTGTAATAAAGATCCCTGCGAAACAGGTTCTGCGCCGCAAGCTTCTCCAAGTCCCTGTTTGTGGCGGAAAGGACGCGCACGTTTATCTTGACCGGCGTCGTCCCTCCCACGCGGAAAAATTCGCCGTCCTGTATGACGCGCAGCAGCTTGGCCTGCAAGTCGAACGGCAGTTCGGCCACTTCGTCCAGAAAAAGAATGCCGTTGTTCGCCATTTCGAAGTAACCTTTTTTCCCGGCGGACGCCGCGCCTGTAAACGCGCCTTTTTCATAGCCGAAAAACTCCGATTCCAACAGGTTTGGCGAAATTGCGGCGCAGTTGACCCTGATATAAGGTTGGGTCCTCCTGCCGCTGTTTTTCTGTATTATAGAAGCCGCTTTTTCTTTTCCCACGCCGGTATCCCCGATGATCATCACGTTGCAGTCGTATTTGGCGACGCTCAATATCGCGCTGAGCACCGCCGCCATGGCTCTGCTCTCGCAGATGAAATCTCCGGCGAGACTTTTCCGATAACCGGCCTGTTCCAAACTTTTTTGCGCCCGGCTCAGCGGGTAGTCGATATCGTCCGTCACCTTGCTCTCTTTGATCTTCGCGTTCGCGAAATACGGTTCCAGCTCCCTGACCATCTCGATATCGAAATCCCCGTACTCTTTCACGTATCCGTCCGCGCAGCGGATCTCAATCTGCCGGGATATGGCCTCTGTGATATACAGAGCGATGTTATAATTGTTTATCAGATTCGCGAAAAACACCGTGCCCTTGGGTTTTGTCGCCAGAATGCTGACGGTCTCGGCGCCGGGCAGATCCGCGCAGTTGACGGTAAGGTCGAAGCGATCGGACAAACCGTGCCGCTCCACGCATTCCACGGGCTTCAGGATGTCGGCGCGGCGCACCTCCGTAAAAATTTTCTCAAGCAACTGGTCCGCCCCAGCCCCCGAGAGTATGCTGTCCGTGCTCTTATCAAAAAAACATGTGATGTTCGCGTATATCCCGGCCGCTTTACGGATGGCGTATCCGAACAGTATGTTGGAAACCATGTGATTTCCGAGAACCAGAAAGTTTTTTTTGCCCGCCGCGTTCCGGCTCACTTGGTACAGAGTTCCGGATTCATTGCAGGCGAAAAGCAGCAGATCTGTGGAGATATTTCCCGGCTTTTTCAAGACGGGAAACTCGCTGAACAAAATGCCGTAACCTTCCGCTTCTATCTGCGAACGGCTCATATCCACCCGCCTGACGCGGTTTATGAGGATGGGGATCGCCGCCAGCGACGCGTTGCAGATGATCCTGTCGCCCACCGCGACGCCGGCCGGATTATCATAGGCCGCGCCGATTTCCTCGACTCGGCCGTACAGCACGCCGCCCGTGTCTGTCACCGGATTGTGCAGTTTGCCCCGCTCAGACACGATGTCGATAATCCGCGCTTTGATCTTCTCGACATTGTTGTTGGATTCTATGCAGATCTGCCTGAAGCTGGTCGTTTCGATATGCAGTTTTATCAGCGACACCCTGACTTCGTTAGCGTATATTTCCCGCCGGTTGTCAACGCGCCACGCGGAGGTAGACAGCACGTGCCGCGGTTCCAGCACCCGCTTCATCCCGTATCTTTCAATCATTTTCCCCGTATCCGCCATATGCCGTTATTTCCCGTTTACTTTATCACTCCGGCAATTGTTGCTTCGCCAATTAAACATTAAATATTCAGTCGGCGGCGCAATAAACGCAGACTGTCAATCCTGCTTTGGCTTGCGCCCCGGTTTAAACTTGCCGGTGCGCGTTGGCTTTTGCGCATTCTCAGGTATAGCCCAGGTATTTCCGAATTTTGCCGCGCCTTCTATTTTCCCGGCTTTGCACAAAATTTGCACCTGCCGCGCTGTGACGTTCCAGCGAACCGCTATCTCATCAGCTTTCACATAACCATTCATGGCAGCCCCTCCCTTATTGCGGCTCCAACGTTTAATTGTCAGTGCAACAGTAAATCATCCCGAAATCCAATGATTATTATATTCGAATGTTCGAATTGCGTCAAGCGTTTTCGGAGATTAAATTATAACCTATTATTTTGGAAGGTTACTGTTCAAAGGTTCGTTCATAGACAGGCGGGGGACTCTGTTTGCCCCTCCGGAACCGCGCTGACGCGCTTCGTGCGGGCGCTACGCTCACTTCCGTTCGCTCTGCTTGTATGCCCGCAATATTCCTCCGAGGAAAACAGAGTCCCCCGCCGATAATTGAATAGTAACTTTGGAAGTTACTGTTCAAGGGCAGGCATCAATATTACCGCAAAGGCGCTCTGCGGAAAGCCCCGCACCCGGTCTTGCACCAGCAGAACACACCTTTGAACCGTAACTTTAAAAAAAAGTAAAATTATTCAAAATAATAATTGACATATATTCCCATATATGCTAATATAATGAAAAATCAAAGACGCTGAGCAAACGCGGGGTAAAATCAAATTGGAAATAATTTCTATTTATATATACGACGAAGATCCTTTTTTCGCCGAAGCGCTCGGAAACCGGATCGCGTGCCTTTACCGCGGATTTTCCGTAACGCTGGGAAAAGACCTCTCCATAATTCGTAATCCGGAGCAGGCCGCGAAGTATGATTTCATACTCGCCGGCCTGACGGAAGACCGGGAGGTCAGCCGCGGAGAACTCGGCCGCACGGCGGGCGCGGTGAGCGAAAAAATCATCCTGATGTCAGAGAATCCCGCGTCCGGCGGACTTTCCGGAAAGGAAAAATCCATATATAAATATCGCGGAACATCGGAATTGGTTTCAGACCTGCGATATCTTTACGCGGAAAATAAAGGCGGCGCCATGCTGACCGCGGAGCCTGAAAACACAGTTCACGTCGCCTGCTGCGGGACCCGCGGCGGCGCGGGCGTCACTTCCGTCGCAATCGCCACAGGGCGCGAGCTCGCGAGGCATCACGGGAAACGCTGCCTCTACCTTTGCTTCGATGAGGTGGAATCCGATATTTACTGTCTGCCGAAAGCGGACAATCCCCGAAATATCGGCGATTACCTGTTTCAGACTTTCAAGGGCAGGCGGCGCGAATCCATGGCCTTTTTTGAGAGCTTTATGGCCGTGGACAGCTATTCGCTGGAAAGGTTTTACCCGTCGCCGGGCAGGAACGATCTGGCGGAATTAGACGAAAGCGAACTCAGTTGTTTTTTTCAGTCGATATGGAACTCAAGCAGGTACGACTACATCATCCTCGACATCGGCGGCGGGCAAGCTTCTCTCCGGAGGACGGCTATCGCTTTCTCCGACGTACTCGTCATGGTGAACGCTGAATGCGGCGCCGACACCGGAAAAGCGGATAAGACAGCCGCGCTGATTGAGGAAATGTGGGCGCAAAACGGTAAGCGCACCGGTATAATCAGGATCAAAAATATGACGGGATACGAGGAAGAGTGGGATGAAACGGACGTGGCCGACACGCGGCGCGCGGGATTGCGGCCCGGAGCGGATTCAGGAAAAGAGCCGGCGGCGGCGGATATCATCGAAATCGGATTCGACGCCAAAAGCTTTCAAGGCTCCGGTGGCCGGCCGGAAATCTCCATGTCGAACGTATTCGGGACGGGGATCATGGAACTGGCGGAAAGGCTGTTGGGATGAGAGGCGCGGAAGCGGCGACGCTGAAAAAAGAACTGACCGATGAAGTCAGAAAACGGCTGCGCGAGGGAAGGGCGGGACAGACGGACGAGGAAGCGCTCGGGGCGATTGAAGACCTCGTGCTGCACAATCCGAAAACGAAAAATTGTTCCATAAAAGAAAAGTCTGAGATAATCGACACGATATTTTACCGCGTCCGCAAGGATCTAAGCGTACTGCATCCTTTCGCCGGCGACAGTGAAATTTCGGAGATCATGGTCAACGGAAAAGACGCGATATTCATCGAACAGAATGGGAAACTGCGCCGGGCGGACGTAACATTTGAAAGCACAGAGGAACTGGAAGAGGTAATCCGGCGCATCGCGGCCAAAGTACACAGAGAGATCAACGAGCTGAACCCGATCTTGGACGCGCGGCTGGAAGACGGTTCCAGAGTGAACGCGGTTTATAAAAACGTGGCGCTGAACGGCCCGATCCTCACCATCCGCCGTTTCCCGGAAAACAGGATCACCATGCGCGACCTGTTGAAATTCGAGACCATCACAAGCGAAGGGGCGGATTTTTTGCGCAAGCTGGTGGAAAGCGGCTACAATATTTTCATAAGCGGCGGCACCAGCTCCGGGAAGACCACATTTCTCAACGTATTGTCAAATTACGTGCCCAAAGACGAGCGCGTCGTCGTAATAGAAGATTCGGCGGAACTTCAGATCACGGAGATCGAAAATATAGTAAGGATGGAATGCAGGAACGCGAACGTGCAGGGAAAGGGCGCTGTGACCATGCGCCAGCTCATAAAATCCAGCCTGCGAATGAGGCCGAACCGCATCATAGTCGGGGAAGTCAGAGGCGAGGAAGTGCTGGATATGATACAGGCCATGAACACGGGGCATGACGGCTCGCTTTCCACCGGCCACGGAAACTCGCCTTCCGGTATGCTGAATCGCCTTGAAGCGATGTTTTTACAGGCGGCGGACTTCCCGGCGGAAGCCATACGCAGGCAGATCTCCGAAGCGCTTGATCTCATAGTGCATCTCGGCCGGCTGCCGGACAGAAGCAGGCGCGTGCTGGAAATTTCTGAGGTGGAAGGAATGCTCGACGGGGAGATCCGCTTAAATCCGCTGTTCCGGTACGAAGCGGAAAGCGGGCTTGTCAGGACGAAAAATCCGTTGAAAAACGATGTGAAACTGAAAATGAAAGGGATGAAACTGTGACAGCGCGGCTTCATGACATTGCGTCGAAACTGACAGGCGGATCGCGCGGAGATACGAAGGCGAAACCTGCCTTCCCGCCCGGAACAGGCGAAGGCACGGCATCAAAAGCGCCGGAATACGACAATTACCGCATGACGCGGAAGGAGGCGCGGAACTATTACTCCGCCGCCGCAATGCTTCTGATGGCAACCGGAATGCTTTTCTATCAGAGCGCGTTGTTTTCATTGCTGCTGATTCCGCTGTGTTTTCCCGCGCGGAAGCATTACGAGGCGCACCTCGCGGCGAAGCGGCGGAAAACGCTGAACGATCAATTCCGCGACCTGCTGTATTCGCTGTCAGCTTCCTTTTCCGCGGGCCGGCAGATGCCTGAGGCGCTTGCGGAAGGATTGGAGAACATGCGTTTGATCTATCCCGACGACGCGCCGATAATACGCGAGCTCGCACATATAAAAAAGAGCCTCTACGAGGACAGGGCGCCGGAAAAGGATGTCCTGACGGATTTCGCCCGGCGCAGCCACAGCGAAGATATCCAAAATTTTACGGACGTATATTTTACATGCAGGGAAACCGGCGGGGATTTGGAACGGGTAGTGATGAAAGCGGCTGAGGTAATAGCGGATAAACTGAACATCGAAAGAGAAATCCGGACGATTACCGCGCAAAAACGTTTTGAAGCGAAGTTCCTGGCCGTCATGCCGCCGGGGCTGATCCTCATACTTCAAATCACGTCACCGGCCTATCTCGCGATCCTTTACGAAACGCCGCAGGGAAGGGTCATAATGACGGCCGCGCTTATCATGACGGCCGCGGCCTGTTTCCTGAGTGTGAAGCTGACAGAAATCAAGGTGTAAAGCTGAAATGAACATCAAAGGAAAAAAGGAAATAATTAACAGGTTGGAGGCCTTCCTGCTGGAACGTTTGCCGGACAGTTTGACCGGCAAAGCCCCGGAGATGGAAAAACGATACCGGGCCTGCTTCGGCAGCGGGGACTTCAGCGCGGAAATCCGGAAAATTCGCGTGAAGACAGTCCGGCTGTACGCGCTGCTCGCCCTGTCTCTCATCCTGCTTTTCGGCGCGACGGCTGTGAAACTGATGCTGCCGGCAGAACGCCTCACTTCCCTGAAAAGGCCCGATTACGGATCAGGCGGCGGCAACGCGGCTGCGCGTCTGGAAGCGGAATATAAAGGGGAGAGGGCGCGTCAGGAGGTAACGCTCAGGATATTGCCCGAAGATCTGGACGAAAACGCGAAAAAAGCGCGGCTGAAAAAAACCGCCGGCGCGCTGGAGGCACTGATCTTAGGTGAAAACAGCAGCCTGCGGGATTTAAAACACGATCTTTCATTGATCCGGAAGGACGAAGAGACAGGCGTCGAAATCGCCTGGAGCATGGATCCGCCTGAAATAATCAGCGAAGAAGGAAAGTTAAATTTCATCAAAGGCAGGGCGGGCGACGCAGTGACCCTCACGGCAAAACTGACGCTGGAAGACGCGAGCGGGATCGAAACGCTGAATGCCGTTTTGGGGAAACCTCCCGAGGGCAGGGATTACGGCGGCAACCTGCGGACTGAGATCGCGGAGCTTTTGAAAAAGATCAACGACGCGGGCGACGGAGCCTATCTGAGGCTTCCGGCAGAAAGCAACGGCGTGCGCCTTTCATGGCAGGAACCCCCGAAGCGTTTTTACACCGGAGAAATACTGCTGCTGCTGGCGGCGGCCGCCATAGTATGGAAGAACCGCTACAGCGCCGTTGAAAAACGGATCAGAAAGGCAAGGGAGAGCGTCGCGGGAGATTTCCCCGAGATGATCAACAAACTGATCCTTCTTCTCAACGCGGGCCTTGTGGTCTCATCCGCAATGGAAAAAATTGCCATTAACTATGAGCAGCGCGCGGATACGGGCAATGTGAAATTTTTATATGAAGAACTCTTGAAAATGCAGGCGCGCATCAGGGGAAGCAACGCTTCCTTCATAGAGGAGCTGGGAGATATAGCCAGAAGAAGCGGTGTGCGCGAACTTATGCGGTTCGCCGGCGTCGTCGCGGACAACATAGGCAAAGGCAGCGCGTTGTCCGAAAAATTGCAGACGGAAAGCGATCTGCTGTGGAACAGCAGGAAGAAAAAAGCGGAAGAACAGGGCCGGATCGCCGAAACCAAGTTGACGATCCCGATGCTGCTGATGCTGCTCGTGTTGGTCATGATCACAATAGCGCCGGCGGCGCTGGAGATGTAATAGTTATTATTTTTTATAAAAAAAGGGGGATAAAAATGCAATCGGCAAAGAGAAACAAACTGTTGATGAAAAACAGCAAGAAGGGCATGGAGATGGTGCAGGTCGCCATCCTCGTCGGTATAGCGATCTTCGTCGGCCTGATCTTCAAAAATCAGATCGGCCTCTTCGTAACCGGCGTATTCGGCAATCTCATGGGATCGGGGTTTTGAGCGCCCGCTCCCGCGCCGCTTCCGGCGATGGCGGTGAAATACGCGCAGGCGTGAAAAAAACAAATAAAAAAGGGGCGACTATGGTTGAGGCGGCCATGATATTCCCTCTGGTGACGGCCGCCGTAATGGCCCTGATCTATCTATGCGTAAACCTGTACACCGTCACCGTTCTTCAGTCCGCCGTACATATCGCCCTGAGAAAAGAAGCGGGGATTCGGAGCGGCCTTACGCGGACAGAACTGACAGACGCGTACGCGAGAGATAAATATCGCGCGAAGGCGGAACGCGCCGAATTTAAAATTGAAGGGCCGGAACATTTATGGAATCCTTACCTGCAGGCTTTCGTAACGAAAGAATACGCGGGCAACGCGATGGCGACAGGGAAAGTCAAGCGAAAATCCGGAGGCAGGTTCTATGTCATAGACGAAGCCGCGACAGTGCGATGGAAAATCGTTTAACCGCCGCCGGAAACATTATGAATAAAAAAGGGACGTCCGCCGTATTCCTTACGCTGGCTTTCGCGTCCATGATGCTCATAGTCGGTGTTTTAATCCGAGCGTCGTCTTCGGCGGCGGAGAGAAGCTGCGCGGACGCGGTATTCCAGCTGGCCGGAAGATCCGTGCTTTCGGAGTACGACCGCAGGCTGTACGACGAATACGGGATTTTCGGCGTGAGCGCCGACGAACAGAAGGTGACGAACAGACTGCTTCTTTACGCCAACGCGAGCTTTCAGAAAAACATCGGGCTTGCGGGGCTGCTTTCAGGAGGGGGAAAAGGCGTAGATCTTCTGAAAAACGAAGTGGAAGAAATAAAAGTGAGCCTGAAGGATTTTTCGCTGATCAACGTTGACTTATTCGAACGGCAAATAATAGATTACGCGAAAAGCAACGCGATTAAGAGCATTTTCCGACCGGCGAAGTCAAAGAACGCGGATGAGGGCGAGGACGGGCGAAGAACCCTGCGAAATCATGTGGTCATCGACGATCTGCCCTCAAAAGGCCTTGGCGGTTTCGCGGTTTCGATAAGCGAGATCGTGGAGAAAGGGCTTCCTGACATTGCGCAAATAGCCCTTTCCGGGAGCAACTCTTATTTGACCTCAGAATACATTTTATCCCGATTCCAATACGCCAATTCCGATTCGGAAAATAAAGATCATTTTTTCAGAAATGAAATAGAGTACATTCTGTCGGGAAAAACAAGCGACCAAGACAACTATGACAGCGTGCGCCTGAAACTGCTCCTTTTGCGCGTCATGCTAAACGATATCCATATACACGGCGACAGCCAAAAGATGGCGGCCGCGTCCGGAGTGGCTGCCGCGATAAACGCGGCGGGGATACCGATAACGCCGGAGTTTGTGGCGGCGGCCTGGGCGGCCGCGGAAGCGGAGAACGACATACGGCTGTTGGAAGAAGGAAACAAAGTGCCTCTGTATAAATCCGCCGCGAATTGGGCTTTGGATCTGGACGGCCTCAAAGACGCCATACAGAACGGTGTCTCCTCCGGCTTCAAGAACGCCGGCGCGGTAAAACCTGAAAAAACAGAGGGTTCCGATTATCACGATTACCTGAAACTCTTTTTATGCCTTGAGAACAGAGAACGCAGGCTTCTGCGCGCCATGGACCTTATACAGATCAACCTTAAAGGGAGCTATGACGAGGATTTTCTGATGCGGGAACATTACGCCGGTTTCAGCTTCAGCGCGAAAGTGAACGGCGAAAGCTACGCGTACACGCAGACCTATTCCCCCGGCGAGTACCCGAAAGAGGGATAAGGGAACGTACATTAAATTATTAACAAACATAATAAATCGCGGCGGACACCAGCAGACATCAAAGGACTTCGGCAATGAGAAACCAGGAAAGTGACGCGCGGGAAACGCCGATGGCGGGATAAAAAGGAATGAACAGCAAAAAAGGTTCCTTCACGGTGGAAGCGGCCATATTTTTGCCGATATTCATTATCGGCGTACTGACCGTCGCTTATCTGATCAAGCTGACGGCGGTTCAGGAAAACGTGTTTCATTCCTGCAGCGACGAACTCCGGAAAACAGCGGCTCACGCCGTCAACACCGCAGTATATCCCCTGATGTTTCAGGCTGAACTCAGAGACCGGATCGGAGAGGAAAACGGCGCGGAAATCGAAAATTTTGAGATAGACAGCTTTTTATACCGTTATAAGTCGAAAGACATAAGCGATTTGATCCTGCTGAATGTGCGCTACGATATCGGAATCAAACTTCCCGTGAGATTTTACGGCTCTCTTCCGGTTTCGGACATCCTGCTTTGCAGGGCTTTCGTCGGAAGCGAAAAAATCAGCGCGGAACTGCCGTTTTCGGAAATGGAAAAGGAAAAAGAGTCTGTCACAGTATGGATTTTCCCCAAATCCGGTACTAAATACCATAAAGAGAATTGCGGTTATATCGCTGTTGAAGCGAGAGAAGTCCTCCTGAGCGACGCAGTCCGAAGGGAGTACAGCCCCTGCAAACTGTGCAAACCCGGCGCGCTGAGCAACGGAAGCATAGTTTACCGCTTCGCCAAAAGCGGGGACGCGTACCACAGAGGAAGCTGCGCGGCTGTTGACCGCTACGTTATATCCATGGAGAAAGATGAGGCGGAAGCGCGCGGATACACGGCCTGCGCAAAATGCGGCGGAAGTTAAAACTCATTTCCCCGGAAGAGGTTGGAGCAAAAAGGCAACGGGTTCCACCAACAAAACGCGGCGGAAAATAGACCGTCGCGACTTCTAATGTTTAGTTGGCGGAGTGATAGTATATTGCGCCCGCCGTTCTCAGCAAACCGCGTTTTGTTCATATAGTGAGGGTGAAGATGGACAACAAACATATAATGTTAAATAATATAAAAATTTCCACAAAAATCCAAAAAAGCGTCGGTGTTAACGCGGACGCGGACTCCTATGAAATCGCGGAGTCAGGCGGCGGCAAAAAATGGCTGCGCGCCTCAGCCGAAAAAACGCCGCTGCCCCATGAAAAAAAGATATTGGCGCTGGGCGCCTGCCCTGGAATACTTCCGGCGGTCACGGTCAGGGAAGGAACGCGGGAAGTGCTGCAATACGACCTGACAGGTCACAGGCCTCTTTCAATATGCGCGTTTTCGCATGTAGACGATATGCTCGGCGTTTACGACGGCATGTTGAGGATAATAATGGAGGCGGAGGACAGACTGCTTGTCGCAAAGCGTTTTTCCATGCGCTCCGAACTGATTTTCATTCACGGAAGAACCGGCGCGGTTAGCCTGACATACGGAATCTGCGGAAGAGAAACGGAAGGATTCACCGACGATTTTCACATGTTGCTGGAGGATGAAAAAACGCGCCGCGAAACTTTGGGCGCATCCGCGGCCATCGCGCAGATACAGGAAGCGATTCAGAAAGAAAATCCGGATATCCGGGGACTTTTGCGCATCGTGGAAGAGGTACGCCGCCAGTGGAATTGCATTCATCCGCCGTCGCGGTAGCCGGAACGGACGGTCTCAGGCTTCAGACAGAAAGAAAAAGCGCCGTATTGTCTACGACGCCTTTGTTTCCGTAAGTTTAAGAGATATACATTATTCCGGCCTGTATTGCCCACGGTCCCTTTTCTTTCTGTCTCTGCATTCCTTGCATCTTTTTGGTTCGTTGTCAAAACCCTTTTCTTTGTAGAATTCCTGTTCACCGGCTGTGAATATGAAATCCATGCCACAGTCCTGACATACGAGCGTTCTGTCTTCCATTGATTTTCCTCCCAAAATGAATAAATGAAAATGGTAAAATTGAATATTTAAAATAAAGTATGGGGGGATAACTTTTCCAAAAAGATGACCGACCATTAATATTTTAAATACGTTACACAAGTATTATATTCCGCCTTGTTTCCTTTGTCCAGCGAATTTTAAGAAATTGCAAGGTTTTTTCATAGTTTTTTCATGCAAATTGTTACTATTATATAAGTTATTGCTCCGGCGACTAAACATTGCCTATTCGCGGCGGCTATTTTTGCGCCCTGCTTTGTCGCAAAGCCCCGCCGTAACTTTCGCTTTCTGTGTCAAATTTTAACCATTTTTAAGCATTTCCCGTTGAAATACGATATTTTATGTCGTACAATATTTGCAGTTACAAAATCCGTCGTCTGTAAAGGAGCTGATCAAATGAAACGAACTATCCTCCTTTTCCTGCTGATCCTCTCGTTGGTGCTGGCCGGCTGCGCGAACTCAGCTCAAAACCCGTCCGGTGCGCCGGAGCCTGCCGAGCCGGATTCCGGCCAGTCTGTTTACGAATACGGAGAACCGAATATCATCGCCAGCAACGAAGGCTACCTGTACTGTTACCTGCTCTACCCCAAAACCGGGAATACGGACATAGACAAAACGATTTATGACTGGGCTTATTCCGTATATACGGACGCGCAGGAAGAACTTGCGCTGCTGTATGAGGAAGACACGGCGCTGGAAGGCGAGATCAACCTCCAATACAACGCGTATCTGGTGAGAGACGCCTACGTCGGCATCGAGGAACTCGGCTTTTACAGCCATTCTCATATGGCGCACCCAACAAATTTTGTCAAGATATTCAATATCGACCTCACCACTCAAACGCTGATTGAGAACGACAAAATCTTAGACGCCGCGCGGGAAGCCGACGTGCTCGCGTTGCTGCGCGGTAAAATTCTGGAGCGTTACCCCGACATGACCGCCAACGTCGAAGAGATGGACGGCGAATGGCTGGAAAATATCGTGTTAAATCACGACGGGATTGACGTCGTGCTTGAACGCGGCGAGCATCTGCCATCCGCTTTCGGGCTTCTGACGTTTTCGCTCCCTTACACGGAGTTGGGCGCGGCTTTCATTCTCTCCCCCGCCTCCGCCGAAACGCCCATAACGCAGACAGCGTCATTCGAAGCAGTGCTGTCCGAAACAACGACACCTCCGCCCGCGGAACCCGCGCCTGAAACGCAGCTGGCCTTGCCGCCGCTTCTAATGCAGGATGGTTTTGATCCGGACAAGCCCATAATCGCGCTGACCTTTGACGACGGCCCCAGTAAGGTTACGCCCCGCATTCTCGACCTGCTCGGCCAGTACGGCGCTCGCGCCACTTTCTGCGTGGTCGGCAACCGGGTGAACAGTTATCCGGACATTGTGCGGCGGGTAGTAGCGGAAGGTTCCGAGCTGATCGGGCACTCATGGGATCACAAGCAGCTGACCAAGCTCTCGGCGGACGGCATCCAGGCGGAACTTGTCAAAACAAAAGACGTGATTTATGAGACGGCGGGCGTAAGTCCCCTGCTGTATCGTCCGCCCTACGGCGCGGTCAATAACAGCGTCAAGACCGTTTCCGCGTCTCTGGGGCTGTCCATCATCAACTGGTCGATCGACACGAAGGACTGGAAGTCAAGAAACGCCGAATCGGTGTATCAGGCCGTCATGTCCCAGGCCGCGGACGGCGGCATAATTCTCTGCCACGATCTATACGGTTCCACCGCCGACGCGATGGAACGCGTGATCCCGGAACTCATCGCCCGGGGCTATCAGCTGGTAACCGTGTCCGAGCTGCTTAGCGCTTCAGGCGCGCCCATCGAAGCCGGAACGGTCTATTATAAACGATGACAGCGATGCCCGGCGAAAAAATCCCCGCGGCTTTATCGCCGCATTTAACAGTCGCCTGAGCAATACGTTTTTTGGGTGAAGCGCCACGCGTCCGCGCACATTTCGTCAAGCCCTCTTTCCGCGCTCCACCCCAAGACTTTTTTCGCTTTCGCCGCGTCAGCGTAGCAGGTGGCGATATCCCCCGGGCGCCGGGCGGAAATCTGATAAGGAATTTTCTTTCCGCTCGCGCGCTCAAAAGCCGACACGACGTCCAGAACGCTGTAGCCGACACCCGTACCCAGATTGATCGCTTCCGCGCCTTTGCGCTCTCTGATATACGCGAGCGCCTTCAAATGCCCGATCGCCAGATCCACCACGTGCAGGTAGTCCCGCACGCCGGTGCCGTCGTTCGTATCATAATCATTTCCATAAATGTCTAATTTTTCCAACACGCCGACGGCGACCTGCGCCACATAGGGGAGCAGGTTGTTGGGGATCCCGTTGGGGCTCTCGCCCAACAAGCCGGATTGATGCGCGCCGATGGGATTGAAATAGCGCAGCAGGGCAACGCTCCATTCGTCGTCAGATACATGAAGATCCCTGAGGATTTGTTCGATCATCACCTTTGTCGAGCCGTAAGGATTGGTTGACGACGTGGGATAGTCCTCACGGAACGGGACATTTGGATTCAAGCCGTAAACCGTGGCGGAAGATGAAAACACGATGTTTTTGCATCCGGCTTCCGCCATACATCCGCACAGGCTCAGCGTCCCCGTGATATTGGCGTGATAATAATCCAGCGGTATCCGCACAGATTCTCCGACGGCTTTGAGTCCGGCAAAATGGATCACCGCGTCAATTTTTTGCTCGGAGAACAACTTGCGCAGCCCCGGAGCGTACAGGACGTCTACGGCGTATACCGGGAATTCCCGCCCCGTCAGCTTTTTTATGTGTCCGATCACCTCTGCTTTCGCGTTGCTGAAATTATCCAGCAGCACAATATCCTCTCCCGCGTTTAACAGCTCCACGCAAGTGTGGCTGCCGAT
>JAITPU010000012.1 GCA_031289235.1 Eubacteriales Family XIII. Incertae Sedis bacterium | reverse complement strand
AACGACGTTTTCCATGCTATTGAGTTTTTCCATGTGGCGCGGGGATAGAAGCCGCAATACATCATCTTTATTGTAGGAGATAGAAAAATCTATAATATCCGTTAAATAGATACGGCGTCTTGGCGGTTTCTCAGCGCGCCACCATATCCATTTCGGCAAAACCTTGCCAAGACCGGCGGCAGCTTTGTTATGTAGCCAGTTTGGCCGAATATCCACCAGTTCTTGAGGAATGGCGATATCATTTCTGACTGCAATTATAAACACGCGCAGTCTTGACTGTGGAACAAAGTGCATTGCGTTAATCAATACGGCGCCGCTTTTATAACCAAGTTCCATTAAAGCGTAGTGGAGCTTTGTGTAGTTCTTGCCTTTGTTGGTTGAAAGCAATCCGCCAACATTCTCAACCAACAAAACAGCCGGGGGCTGCGGCATTTCTCGCAAAATGCGGAGCCACTCCCACACAAGGCCGCTACGCGCCGCGTCAATTCCGCCCAATGAACCGGCTAAAGACAAATCCTGACAAGGAAAACTTGCCCAAGACAAATGAGCGCAAGGTAAATCAGCGCCATTTATATTCTTAATATCATCCAACACAAAGTGATTGCTTTTGAAATTCGCGTGATAAACGTCGGATTTTTTATCACTTATATCGTTTGCCCATACCGGACTAAACATCCCTTTCAATCCATAGGAAACCAAGCCGCTCCCCGCAAAAAACTCATGCATTGTCCAAGGAGCACAAGACAAATCAATTAGATGTAAATCTATTGGTTGTATTGTCGCCATTTAAAATACCTCTTTTAAGAATAATAGATTTCTTAAAGCCTATTTTCACTCCCCTTCTATCTGGGTGCGGTAGGCCAGCTCTTTGATCTCGTTCCGGTTTCCCTGAACCGTTTCGCCGATCCCGTCAAAAGTCTTCTGCAGAGACGTGAACATATCGCTGAAATAAGTCGCGTTGAGCTGCTCCATTTTCCCCTGAAATTCAAAAAGGATCTTGTCGATATATTGGAAGGTATCCATTTTCAGTTTCTTGACATTGGCCTCCGTGCTGCGCGTAAGCTCGTCGGCGCGGACGCGGGCCTGCGAAACTATCTCGCTTTCGTTTATCAGGATTTTCGCCTGATTTTTTGCCTCCTGTATTACGATCCCATATTCGTTTTTGGCCTCATCCAAAATCCGCTGGCGTTCATCTTTGATCCATTTTGCCTGTTGTATCTCATCGGGGAGCGCCACCCGGATATCCTTGACGATTTCGAGGAGTTCACCCTTATCAACCCAAATTTTCCCCGTGAGAGGCACTCCCGAGCTGGTATCCGCGATATCCTCTATTTCTTCCAATAATTCCAATACCGTCATCTTGCTCTTCCTCCGTTACTACGCAAAGCTGTGTTCCGATATGGCAAAAGTGGACGCGGGGGAACCCGCTCCTGTCGGCGCCCGCGCCGCTATGGATCAGGCCTTTTCTCTTTTCATGAGTTTCAGGACCTCGCCGGGCACAAAACCGGAAATGTCGCCGTTCAGAGCGAACACCTCTCTGACAAGGCCGGAACTGATGAACGAGTATTCAGGGCGGCTCAGCAGAAAAACCGTTTCGGCGCCGTTTCCGTAAAGACGCGCGTTCATATGAGCCATGCGGGCCTCATATTCAAAATCCGCAGCCGTCCTGAGTCCGCGAAGCACGACGTCAATTTCCCGCTCCCTCACATAATCGGCAAGCAATCCGTCAAAACCGTCGATCGTGACGTTGCGCAAATGTTCCGTGGAAAGCCGGATCATTTCCATGCGCTCTTCCACGGCGAAAAGGGATTTTTTTGACACATTCTTTGCTACGCCTATGACCATATGCCCGCACAGCTTCGCGCCTCGCAGGATCAGATCCAGATGACCGTTTGTAAGCGGATCGAAAGAACCGGCGTATAACAGACGTTTGCCGTTCATATTCCGCCCCCGCCGCCCGGCGGACATCCCCTGCTGTAAACAGAGACGCCCGTCCCGCCGTATCTTTTCTCTTTTATCCGCTGGAATTCGCGAATTTGACCGGGCATTGGATTTGCGCGGCTGTATTCCGCCACGATAAGCCCGTCTTCGTTTAAAATTTCACAATCGGAAATCATTGAAAAACAGTCTTCATAACACTTGCTGCGGTACGGCGGGTCGAGAAAAATGATGTCAGCTTTCCGACGGACGCGCTTCAATGCCTCCGCGTAACCGCCTCTTAAGATCTCTCCCGCGCTCACGCCGCAATGCAGCATGTTTTTCTTGATCAATTTATTGCTCTCAGCGGAAATGTCGCAAAAATAACAGTACTCCGCTCCGCGGCTCAAAGATTCCAGTCCGAGATTTCCGGTTCCGGAAAAAAGGTCGATCACGACGGCGCCGTAAAGATGCTCGCCTATCATGCTGAATATCGCCCCCTTGACCTTGTCGGACGTGGGCTTTATGCGGTCGCTGACCGGCGAAAACAGCTTTTTGCCCTTGCAGTTTCCCGCGATGACGCGCACGCTCAGGCCTTCCTTTCTTTACATTTCTTTATATTTTCTTCCGCGCCTCAACATCGCGCTTATTTTATCACAATATGCCGGATAAGTAAATTCCGATTTCTCGGATAAGTAAATTCCGATTTCTTTACGCCGATTTCACAGCCCGGCCTTCATTTCGACGGCTTTGAACATCTGCCGGATTTTCTCCATGAACGGCCGGTTCTTTTCCGAGGACAGCAGCGCGTCGTCGTCCAAAAGCAGCCCCGCTTCTTTTCTCACGGCGCTGAGCGCCTTTATATGTTTGACAAGATCCGCGATTTTCAGCTGCGGCACGCCGTGCTGCCGGAGGCCGAAAAATTCTCCCGGGCCGCGCAGCGACAAATCCTTCTCCGCTATGACGAAACCGTCGTCGGTAGACGCCATTATTTTTGCCCGTTCCTTCGCTTCGGGACTTTTCCCATCAGTGATCAGCAGGCAGAAAGACTGGGCGCTTCCCCTTCCGACGCGACCCCGCAGTTGATGGAGCTGAGCGAGTCCGAAACGCTCGGCGTTCTCAATGAGCATGACCGTGGCGCGCGGCACGTCGACGCCCACCTCGATCAGGACGGTGGCTACGAGGACATCAATCTCTCCGGCGTAAAAACGCGCCATCACCTCGTCTTTTTCCCGCTGTTTCATAGCGCCGTGCAGCAAGGCCACCTGAAATCCGGATAATTTGCCCGTGAGTTCGCGATAAAGCCCTGAGACGGATTTCAATTCCGCGGACTCCTCAGAATCCTCAATGCGCGGCGCTACCACATAGGCCTGATTCCCGTTCCGCAGCTGCTGCTTCAAAAAAGCGTAGGCCTCTTCCCTGCCCCCGCTGTCCGTCGCTTTCGTGATCACCCGCCGCCGACCGGGAGGCCGCTCGTCGATGAGCGAGATATCCAAATCGCCGTACAGTATAAAGGCGAGCGTCCTCGGAATCGGCGTCGCGGTCATCACGAGAACGTCCGGGCTTTTTCCCTTCTGCGAAAGCAGGATCCGCTGGTTGACGCCGAAACGATGCTGCTCGTCCGTAACCACCAACCCGAGTTTCTGAAACGCGACATCCGGTCGGATTACGGCGTGAGTCCCCACGAGGATCTGAAAACCGCCCCCTTCCAGTTCCGCGAGCAGCGTTTTGCGTTCGTTTCCTTTGACGCTGCCGGAAAGAAAGCCTACGCGCACGCCGTGATCACGGAATAAGGATTGAAATTCCTCAAAATGCTGTTTGGCTAAAATCTCAGTCGGAGCCATTATCACGGCCTGATAGCCGCTCCTTACCGTTTTGTACATTGCCGCCGCCGCGACAACGGTTTTGCCGGAACCTACGTCTCCCTGAACAAGCCTGTTCATCGCGCGGGGGGATTCCATGTCGCGGGCGATCTCCGAGAGCGTCCGGCGCTGCGCCTCCGTCAGCTTATACGGAAGCCCGCCGATGAAATCCTCCATATTGCCGCCGCCGGTTAATTGTACGCCCTCCCCCTTCGCCGCATTTTTGTTTTTGATGAGCAAAAGTCCGGTCTGAAGAAGCAAAAGCTCTTCGAATACCAGCCTGTATTTCGCTTCGCGAAGACGCTGCCCGTCCCTTGGGAAGTGAATATTTTCAAGCGCGTGACGCACGCCGCACAGGCGGTTGCGCGAAATGGAATTTTCCGGAAGATATTCCTTTAAAAGGAAAATCTTCTCGTTCAGGCTTTTGATCCATTTTCGCATATCATTCTGCGTGATTCCCGCCGTAAGGGGATAGACCGGCAGAATTTCCGCGCAGTCTTCCGAACCGGCTTCGCTGAATTCAGGATGCGTCATTTGCAGCTTTCCGCCGTTTTTAGTCACGCTCCCGAAAAAAACGTATGTCTTCCCCTCTGAAAATCTCCGTTCTAAGTAAGCGGCGTTAAAAAAAACGACTTCAAGCGCGCCCGTGCCGTCTTCGACCAAGAGCCGCAGGGGCTGGGATTTTCCCCCGCGCCGAAATCCCTGACGCTTGGAAACGATTTCTCCCTGCACTGCCGCCGTCACGCCGTCGGAAAGCTCGGATATTTTCCGTTTGTTCCGGCGGTCTTCATAATCCCGAGGATAATGACGGAGCAGATCGTCAACCGTTTTGATGTTCAGCTTCCCGAGGGCAGCCTCTTTTCTGGCTCCTATCCCTTTGACGCTTGAGACAGGATCCGTCAGTCCGATCACGCCTTCCTCACCTCGATGCTGCGTCTGGAAAGATTCTTGGACAACACGCCGCTTATCACCACCGCGACGCTGCTGATCTTAATGCAACCGAAGGCTTCGACGCTTTTTTTAACTCCGTCTATCATCGCGTCGGCGACGCTCCCTATGCTGGTTCCGAAACGCACCACAATGAATATGCGTATGTCCAACCCCTGCACGCTCCATGAAAATTCAGCGAACTGCCCGCCGCCCTTTTTGGCGGAATTCACTTTCCCTTTATGGTTTGAAAGCAGCACCTTTCCCTGAAAACGCTCCGCCTCCTTCCGGATGACGCCGCACAGCACGGCGCGGTCCACGGAAATCGTTCCCAGGCTGCTGTTCGTTTTATAGATCATTGTTCATCTCTCCGCCTTGCCCAAATCGTTCAAATCGAAGGGCGTCTCCTGATAAACGTAGTTGAGCCAGTTGGCAAAAAACAGATTGCCGTGCCCACTCCATTTGACGATAACACCTTTCTCTGGATCATCGTCCTGAAAATAATTCACCGGGACGGCGGTATCCGGATCCGCGCCCAAATCACGCTCGTATTCCATTTTCAGCGTGTCGCGGTCATATTCGCTGTGCCCCTGCACGTAGATCATGCGATTGTTTTTCGTCGCGATCATGTGAAGGCCGGCTTCTCCGGATTCCGCTAAAATGTCTATTTCCGCGATTTTTTCAACGTCTTCTCTGCGAATCTGAGTATAACGCGAATGAGGCACGAAAAATTCGTCGTCGAAACCTCTCGTCAGTTCGGAATGCCGCGTCGTCAGCCTGTGACGGAAAACACCGGATAATTTTTTCGGCAAAAAGTATTTATTGACGCCGTAATGGTAATACAGCCCGGCCTGAGCGCCCCAGCATATGTGCAACGTGCTGAACACGCCGGTTTTCGTATACTCCAGAAGCTCCGCGAGTTCTTTCCAGTAATCAACTTCCTCGAAAGGCAGAAATTCCACCGGCGCGCCGGTGATGATCATGCCGTCGTAACGTCTGCTCTTTATCTCGTCGAAGGTTTTGTAAAATGTTTCCATATGAAGCCGGTCCGTATGGCTCGGTTTATGGCTGTCCATGCTCAGGAGCTGCAGGTCAACCTGAAGCGGCGTATTTGCCAGCATACGTATTAACTGGGTTTCCGTCGTTTTCTTGGTGGGCATAAGGTTTACGACGGCGATATGGAGAGGCCGTATATCCTGCTTCTTCGCCCGTTCTCTGTGCATCACAAAGACGTTTTCTTTTTTTAATATTTCATAGGCCGGAAGGCCTTTCTGTACCAATATAGGCATGTATTCCTCCATTTACTGCGACCGCTGAATGTAAATAGTCGCGCCGCTTTGTGGCTGTATTTAAGCGCCGCGGTAATATCGCGAAAACCGGCGCTCGCTCAAACGCAAGGCCCCACAAATCCTCAGGCGTAGTATTTGCTCAGAAATTCCCGCTTGTGTTCGATAAACCTGTCCTCTTCGACCGCTTTCCTGATCCCCGCCATCATGCCGGACATAAAAGCCAGGTTGTGGTTGGTCAGGAGCATAGCCGAGAGAATTTCACCGGCTTTGAACAGGTGTCTTAAATAGGCTTTCGTATAGTTGCGGCAAGTGTAACAGCCGCATTCCGGATCCAACGCCGTAAAATCATTTTTGTATTTCGCGTTTTTTATGTTTACGCTCCCGCATGAGGTCAGCGCCGTACCGTTGCGCGCGACCCTCGTGGGCAGAACGCAGTCGAACATATCGACGCCCAGCGACACTGCCTCGAAAATACAGTCCGGCGTTCCCACCCCCATCAGGTAGCGGGGTTTATCTTTTGGCAGATAGTCCACACAACC